>NZ_CP152002.1:6100000-6380000 GCF_038595055.1 Paenibacillus sp. FSL R7-0345 | reverse complement strand
GCGGAAAATTAGCATAGCGCCAGCTAGCTTGATATACTCTGTTTAAGCAATATAAATATATTGATGAGGTGAACTGATGTGGAAATAAGGCAGCTGAAGGCAGAGGAATTTGAATCAAACTTGACCCTTTCTGAATACGCGTTTCAGTACAAGGTATCCGCTGAGGACAGGATAACCAATAAAGAGAAGTTTAATCCGGATAGAGTGTGGGGCGTCTTTGAAGACGGGGAGCTGAGAGCCGGTCTCACGCTTCTTCCTCTGGAGGTACATATACAGGACAGAGTTATCACTATGGGGGGAATTGCCGGGGTAGCCACGTGGCCGGAGAATCGCAGACAAGGCTATGTCGCTACTCTTTTGAAGCATATCTTACAGGTAATGAATGAGAACGGCCAGTCTCTTTCGATGCTGCATCCGTTTCTGATTCCCTTTTACCGCCGCTTCGGCTGGGAGGTTTACTGTGAATATAAGAAATATACAATTCCTGTAGGCAAATTTCCGGTAAAGACGGAGATAGAGGGCAACGTTCGTCGCGATGCTGCAGACGTTGAAATGCTGGATCTGCTCTACAGCCGGTTTGCCGCCCGTTATAACGGAACCTTGAAGCGGAGCAAGGAATGGTGGGAGGAAACAGTACTGCGTCAAGGTACACATCATGCAGTATTTAGCTCGGAAGCGGGAGAACCGGAAGGGTATGTGCTTTACAAGCTGGAGAACAGGGAGCTAGTTATTGACGAGTTCATCTTTTTAAATGAAAAAGCACGCCGCGGTCTCTGGACATTCTTGGCCAATCACGACTCGATGGTTACGGGTGCTTCTTTAAACAGGGTGCCGGCTGATGATAGATTGCCATTCCTGCTGCCGGATCCGAGGATTCCCCAGGAGAATTATCCTTATTTTATGGCGCGCATTGTTAATGCTAAGGTATTCATCGAATCATTTAAATACAATAAGCCGGCCAAATCCCGGAAATTCACATTGTACATTAAAGATGAGCACGCTCCATGGAATGGCGGAAGCTGGGTATGGAGTGTGGATACAAAAGGAACAGCTTCGCTGATCCGCTCAAATGTGGCAGACGGAGAGAATGATCTTAGCTGCAGTATCGGCATACTGACGGTTCTGCTGATGGGATATAAGCGTCCGCAGGAACTGGCCAGATACGGGAGCTTATCCGGCGGCTCAGAAGCGCTGCAATGGCTGGAAGAGATTACACCGTTTGCTGAGACCGCTCTGTTTGATTTTTTCTGACAATGCCGAAGCTCTGCCGCTGTTCTGCAGCCGGGAGGGCTTCATTTTTACATATAAAAAAATCCCGAAGCGTGAGAATATCCCGAATACATTGACCGCCTTAAGTAAAAAATAAGAGTAACCCCTTGGAATTCAGTGAAAATATGTTATAATATTAAAAAAGTCAAAGAAAGTCAAAGTCAACGAATGTACTGAAGCCTTTCTGTTATTTGAGCTTTTTAGTTATCTGTAACACTGAATCATCCGGATTTAGTAAGCAGACCTTTGAGAACCCTCGCTGCTGTCTAAGCGGCTGCTGACCCGGGATTCGTGTCTTCTCTCTTGGGTTAAGTTCTTTAGAGGTTACTCCGGGCGGATTCATACCAAGACGTACACAATAGGCAATAAGCACTGGAGGATGAGTGATGCGTAATATCTCTGATATTATCGAACAATATCTGAAGAATATTTTGCATGAAAGTCCCGAAGGTACGGTGGAAATCCAGCGCAATGACCTGGCGGACCAGTTCTCATGCGTGCCGTCACAGATTAATTATGTCATCAGTACACGTTTTACTTTAGAGAAGGGCTATGTGGTGGAGAGCAAGCGCGGCGGCGGCGGTTATATCCGGATTCAGCGTTTTGAACTGCCCCAGAATGTGGCGCTGTACGCTCATCTCAAATCTACAATAGGAAATGATATTGATCAGAATTCCGCCGAAGGGCTGATTTATCAGCTTGAGGAGGCCCGTTTTCTAAGCAAACGTGAAGCGTGTCTTATGCGCGCCGCTGTTTCCCGGGAATGCCTGACGGTTAATCTGCCGTACCGGGATGAGATTCGTGCCAAGATTATGAAGGCGATGCTAATCTCTTTGTTGGGCAAATAATGGTCATCATAAGGGAGGGACTCCGCTATGCTGTGTCAGGAATGCGGCGTCAAACCGGCAACTCTGCATTTCACCAAGATTGTGAGTGGAGAGAAGACGGAATTTCATATTTGTGAAAGCTGTGCCCGTGAAAAAGGCGAGATGATCCCCGGAACCGCCGGCGGCTTCTCGATCCACAGCCTGTTATCCGGCTTGCTGGACCTTGAAGGGGCAGGCAAGGAGAAGACAGCGGCGACCAAGAATGTACAGGGTCTGCACTGCGAGAACTGCGGCATGACCTATTCCCAATTCAGCAAGCTTGGACGGTTCGGCTGCAGCTCCTGTTATAAATATTTTGATAGCACGCTGGACCCGCTCTTCAGAAGAGTACACGGCAGTACCGCTCATGTCGGCAAGCTGCCCAAACGCGCCGGTGCACAGATTATGTGCAAGCGCCAGATTAACGAATTGAAGCATGAGCTGCAGGAGAGCATCATCCAGGAAGAGTTCGAAACTGCAGCTGAGCTGAGGGACAAAATCCGCAAACTTGAAAAAGAAATGGCACAAGAGTAAAGTCTTTCATATATAGGGGGGATACGGCATGTCAAATCTCCGGTTTACTGAACAAGCACTTAGCAACTGGATGCGCTGCGGCGGCAGTCACTCTGAAATTGTGATCAGCAGCCGTATGCGTATCGCCCGCAATCTGGAGCATTTGCCCTTTCCGCTGCTGGCCTCGGCCGAGCAGGCGGAGGAAGCACTGGAGCAGCTTGCCCCAGTATTTCAGGGAGAAGCCGCTGAAGGCTTCGGCACCTTTGAACTGCTCAGATTGGATGACCTCACCGAGCTGGACAAAAAGGTACTTGTAGAGAAGCATCTGATCAGTCCTAATCTGGCTAATGATTCCCGGGGCGGGGCAGTTATCCTGAACGAGGATGAGTCAGTCAGTATTATGATCAATGAGGAGGATCATCTCCGGATTCAGTGTTTGTTTCCCGGCCTGCAGGTCAAAGAAGCCTGGGAGCGGGCAACGGCGATTGATGATATTTTTGAATCCTCCGTCAATTATGCCTTCGATGACAGAAGGGGCTATCTGACAAGTTGTCCTACGAATGTAGGGACCGGCCTCCGCGCTTCGGTGATGCTGCATCTGCCGGCGCTGGTGATGACTCATCAGATCAACCGGATTTTATCCGCAGTGAATCAGGTGGGCCTGACTGTTAGAGGGATTTACGGTGAAGGCAGCGAAGCAGTAGGGAACATCTTTCAAATTTCTAACCAGATTACACTGGGGCAGACCGAAAGTGAAATTATCGAGAACCTCCATAGTGTAGTTACACAGATTATTGAGCATGAACGCAATGCCCGCGAGCGGCTGCTGACTGATTCGGCACTGCGGATTACCGACCGCATTAAACGGTCTTACGGTATTCTGGCATACGCTGCTGTTATGGAGCTCAAGGAATCGGCACAGCGTCTCTCCGACCTGCGGCTGGGAGTGGATCTGGGCATTCTGGAAGGTCCCTCAATCTCCGTGCTGAATGAGCTGAATGTCAAGACACAGCCGGGGTTCCTGCAAAAAATGTTCGGCGACGAGCTGTCGGCCACCGAACGCGATATGTACCGGGCAAAGCTGCTCCGGGAAACACTGGGATTACAACATTAATTTATAGATACTTATTATCCGTGGAGGTGCAGGAGATATGATGTTTGGAAGATTTACGGAACGCGCACAAAAAGTGCTGGCGCTGGCGCAGGAAGAAGCTGTACGGCTGGGACATAACAACATTGGTACAGAACATATTTTGCTCGGACTGATTCGTGAGGGAGACGGCATTGCCGCTAAGGCACTGATTGGACTGGGTCTGGGTCTGGAAAAAATTCAGGACGAAGTGGAAACGCTGATCGGCAGAGGACAGGAACAGCCTACCAACATCGCATATACTCCACGTGCAAAGAAAGTAATTGAGCTGTCGATGGACGAAGCACGCAAGCTTGGTCATACTTACGTCGGCACAGAGCATATCCTGCTCGGACTGATCCGTGAGGGCGAGGGTGTCGCAGCCCGTGTACTTAACAACCTGGGAATCAGCCTGAACAAAGCCCGTCAGCAGGTACTGCAGCTTCTGGGCAGCAGTGAGGCTACTTCAAGCCACAGCGGAACGCCTGCCAATGTCAGCACACCGACGCTGGACGGCCTGGCCCGTGACTTGACTGCTTATGCGAAGGACGGCAACCTTGACCCGGTTATCGGCCGCAGCAAAGAAATCGAACGCGTAATTCAGGTGCTGAGCCGCCGGACCAAAAACAATCCGGTGCTGATCGGTGAGCCAGGGGTTGGTAAAACAGCTATCGCTGAAGGCCTTGCACAAAAAATCATCAATAATGAAATTCCGGAAACACTGCGTGACAAACGCGTTATGACCCTGGATATGGGTTCAGTTGTTGCCGGAACCAAATACCGCGGTGAATTCGAAGACCGGCTCAAAAAAATTATGGACGAAATTCGTCAGGCCGGTAATATCGTACTCTTTATCGATGAGCTGCACACGCTGATCGGAGCTGGCGGTGCGGAAGGCGCAATTGACGCTTCCAACATCCTCAAGCCGGCTCTGGCCCGCGGGGAGCTGCAGTGCATTGGTGCAACTACCCTTGACGAATACCGCAAATATATTGAAAAGGACGCAGCCCTGGAACGCCGCTTCCAGCCGATCACGGTGGATCAGCCTTCTCCGGAGGAAGCTGTACAGATCCTTTACGGACTGCGTGACCGTTATGAAGCCCATCACCGGGTAAAGATCACCGATGAGGCCATCGTGGAGGCTGTGAAGCTCTCTGACCGCTACATTCCTGACCGCTTCCTGCCGGACAAAGCGATTGACCTGATTGACGAAGCGGGTTCCAAGGTAAGACTTAACTCTTACACCATTCCGCCGAATCTGAAGGAACTGGAAATGCGCCTGGATGATATCCGCAAGGAGAAGGATTCTGCCGTTCAGAGCCAGGAATTTGAAAAAGCTGCTGCACTGCGGGATACCGAGCAGAAGATCCGCGAGGAGCTTGATACAACCAAGAACCAGTGGAAAGAGAAGCAGGGGCGTACCGATTCCCAGGTTACTCCTGAGGATATCGCCCAGGTAGTAGCCAGCTGGACCGGTATTCCTGTAAGCAAGCTGAAGGAAGAGGAGACCGACCGTCTGCTCAACATGGAAGCTCTGCTGCATGAACGGGTAATCGGCCAGGATGAAGCCGTGAAGGCGGTCAGCCGGGCGCTGCGCCGGGCACGTGCGGGTCTAAAAGATCCTAAGCGTCCAATGGGCTCCTTCATCTTCCTCGGACCAACCGGGGTAGGTAAAACCGAGCTGGCGCGTGCACTTGCCGAAGCGATGTTCGGTGACGAAAATGCGGTAATCCGTATCGACATGTCGGAATACATGGAGAAACACTCCACATCACGTCTAGTAGGGGCACCTCCGGGATATGTCGGATACGAAGAAGGCGGACAGCTGACCGAGAAGGTACGCCGCAAGCCATATTCTGTAGTCTTGCTGGATGAGATCGAAAAAGCTCACCCTGAAGTGTTTAACATTCTGCTGCAGGTGCTGGAAGACGGCCGTCTGACCGATTCCAAAGGCCGTGTAGTTGATTTCCGCAACACCCTGATTATCCTGACTTCTAACGTCGGGGCACAGGCGATCAAGAGAAACTCGACCCTTGGCTTCACTGCAGTACAGGATGCCGGAGCGGATTACAGCAACATGAAGGGCAAAGTAATGGAAGAGCTGAAGAAGAGCTTCCGTCCTGAGTTCCTGAACCGGATCGACGAAATCATTGTCTTCCACTCGCTGGAAGAGAAGCATATCGCCGAAATCGTTACGCTCATGTCCGATGAGCTGCGCAAGCGGCTGCGTGAATACGATGTGGACTTCGAGCTTACGGATGGCGGTAAAGCCTTCCTGGCCAAAGAAGGATATGATCCGGCATTTGGTGCCCGTCCGCTGCGCCGCGCCATTCAAAAGCATATTGAAGACCGTCTTTCCGAAGAGCTGCTGAAAGGCAACATCAAGAAGGGCGACTCCCTTAAGATTGATGAAGTGAATGGTGAACTTGTGGTGACCACTGTGGATGCTCCTGCAGCTTCACTGGAAAAGGAAGCCGAAACTGACAACAAATAAGTACTTGTGAAACAAAGCCGCCGTTCCTCCGTATAGAGGAGCGGCGGCTTTTTCTAAGTTAGACGGTTGTTTGACGACGCGAAAGTGACTAAAGAGGCACTAAATCAGGCAGGTTATAGAGGACACCTCAAAACTAGAACCTAAGTAACCTTCCGTTCGGGTTGCAGAAATGGTAAACTTTGAGTAAGGGCAAATTATATGCAATTTAAGCAACTTTGTACCGTAAGGAGATCACATGGCAAAAGCAAAAACAAAATTTTTCTGTACCGACTGCGGCTACGAATCGCCAAAATGGTTTGGTAAATGCCCGGGCTGCCAGGCATGGAACACCATGGTAGAAGAAACGGAAAGCGTAGTCAAAACACAAGGAATGAATGCACCTATTTTTCAGAGTAAAGAAAAGGCGCAATCGATCATAAATATAGAAAGTGACAAAGAACCGCGCATCCTGACAGGCATCGGCGAGCTAAACCGTGTGCTTGGCGGGGGCATCGTGCCAGGTTCCCTGGTGCTTGTGGGGGGAGATCCCGGCATCGGTAAGTCGACCCTCCTGCTGCAGACCTCGCATGCCTTGACTACCCAGGGGCTTCGCGTGCTCTATATTTCCGGGGAAGAATCGGTACGCCAGACCAAGCTGCGGGCCGACCGCCTCGGGGCGTTGTCAGCAGAGCTGTACGTGCTGTGTGAAACCAATATGGAGAGTATCGAAGAGGCGATTGAGCAGATCCAGCCGCAGTTCCTCGTCATTGACTCCATTCAGACGGTATTTATGCCTGAGGTAACCAGTGCGCCCGGCAGTGTGACGCAGGTCCGGGAATGTACGACACGGTTTATGCGCATTGCCAAAATCCGCGGAATTGCGACAGTGCTGGTCGGCCATGTTACCAAGGAGGGCGCCATTGCCGGTCCGCGGATGCTTGAGCATATGGTGGATTGTGTATTGTATTTCGAGGGGGAACGCCACCATACTTACCGGCTGCTGCGCGCAGTAAAAAACCGTTTTGGTTCAACCAATGAGATCGGAATTTTTGAAATGGGCGAAATCGGCCTTACGGAAGTGGAGAATCCCTCGGAGCTGTTCCTGTCGGAACGTCCGCTGGGTGTAGCCGGCTCTGCCGTTGTGGCCAGCATGGAAGGGACCAGACCCGTACTCGTTGAGCTGCAGGCGCTGGTTGCCGCCACCCATTTCCCTTCGCCGCGGCGGATGTGTACCGGGATGGATCACCAGCGCATGGCGCTTATTATTGCAGTACTCGAGAAGCGGATGGGCATGTTTCTGCAGAATCAGGATGCTTACCTCAATGTGGCCGGAGGTGTAAAGCTGGATGAGCCGGCCATTGACCTTGCGGTAGCAGTCAGCATTGCCTCGAGCTTCCGTGATATATCCACGAAACCCTATGATGTCTTCTTTGGCGAAGTCGGGCTTACTGGTGAAGTCAGAGGCGTCTCACGCGCCGAAACGCGGGTTAAAGAGGCGGCTAAGCTGGGATTCCGGAGGGTAATCATGCCTGAGAAGAGCATGAAAGGCTGGAAGCATCCGCAGGATATCCAGATTATCGGCGTCAGCACCGTAGCAGATGCATTAAAGGTCGCGTTAGATTAGGGGGATAATAGGAAGATGAAAGAATATACTCAATTAGAGAATATGAATGATCTGCTAAGGATGGCAGCGCCGGGCACACCCTTCCGTGAAGGTCTGGAGAATGTGCTCCGGGCCAAGACGGGTGCACTCATCGTAGTCGGATACAGTCCGGAAGTGATGGAGGTAGTGGACGGGGGCTTTTCCATCAATTGTGATTTCTCACCCAACTACCTGTATGAGCTGGCAAAAATGGACGGCGCCATTATATTGAGCGAGGATCTCAAACGGATTCTGTATGCCAACACCCAGCTTATTCCCGATTCGTCCATCTCTTCGATCGAAACGGGAATCCGCCACCGTACGGCGGAGCGTGTTGCCAAACAGACCGGCAAGCTGGTCGTCTCCATCTCGCAGCGGCGCAATATCATCACCTTGTACCAGGGCTCCATCCGTTATGCACTTAAAGAAATCGGAGCCATTCTGGCCAAGGCAAATCAGGCGATCCAGACGCTTGAAAAGTATAAGGCAGTGCTTACCCAGGGGCTGACCAATCTCTCCGCATCCGAATATGAGGGCATTGTTACCGTTCCGGAGGTTGTCGGAGTCATTCAGCGGGTTGAGATGGTACTGCGGATTAAGATGGAAATTAAACGCTACATCAATGAACTGGGCAACGAAGGCCGGCTGATCAGCATGCAGATGGAAGAACTGGTGGGAAATACTGAGGAAGAAGCCTGGCTCTTATACAGAGACTATGCAAGAGAAGAGCAGGAGGACAAAATCCGTGAGATCATCGCCGGGCTTAAGCGCAGCAGTGATGACGAGCTGATGGATGACAATCATATCGCCCGCCTTCTGGGATATTCTTCGACGGCAATCGCCTCGGAAGAAGCGGTGACGCCGCGCGGCTACCGCCTGCTGAACAAGATTCCGCGGCTGCCGAATGTCATCATTCACAATCTGGTGGAGCGCTTTGAAATGCTGCCTAATCTGATGACGGCAAGCATAGCTGAGCTGGATGAAGTGGACGGGATCGGCGAGATGCGGGCACGCAATATTCAGGACGGACTCAAGCGGCTGCAGAAGCAAGTTCTTATTGACAGGCAAATGTAAATAACATACAATCACGTAATATTGATGGCCTTAAGGTTTTAGGGTTTAAAGTTAGCAGACAGAGGTGAAGAAATGATACAAAAATCAATTCCAAATCTTTTTACCATCGGTAATCTGATGCTTGGAATGTTTGGTATCATGATGGCGTTAGACGGCAAGCTCAGCATGGCCGCTATCATGGTGATTATTGCTATGCTTTTAGACGGACTGGACGGCCGGGTCGCGCGTGCACTTAAATGTGAAAGTGAATTTGGCAAGGAGCTGGATTCTTTATCCGATGTGGTCTCCTTTGGGGTAGCCCCCGCCTTAATTATGTATGTTACCAGTTTGCAGGATTTGAACTCTGCACTGGGCTGGACGGTAACAGCGATTTTCCCAGTGTTCGGGGCGCTGCGTCTGGCACGCTTTAATGTCCGTCCGGGAATTCCCGGATATTTCGTGGGATTGCCGATTCCTGCAGCGGGTGGCGTACTGGCCACACTGGCTCTTTTTCATAAAGATGTTTCCGCTCCATTCATGATTGTGGCTACATTGCTCTTATCTTATCTGATGGTCAGTACAGTCAAATATCCTAACTTCAAGAAGGTCGGGCTGCCCAAAAAGGCTGTGCTCATCGCACCGGTAGTCATTGTGGTGGCTGTTGCTGTAGCCGTTGTATTCCCGGAGCAGATTGCCAAGATGATCTTTGCGCTCCTGGCGCTGTACGCGCTGTACGGCTTCAAGCAGAACATTGACCGCCTGACAGCACGCCGCCGGCACCGCCGCAGAAGACGTTCCGAAGACAAGGTATATCAATCAAAGAACGGTTAACCGGACTTATTTTCTTATATGCCACCCAAAAAGGCTTTGCCCTCACTGATTGCAGTGAATGGCAAAGCCTTTGCTGTTATTAGGGTGTAAAAGGGACGTAACTTAGGAGAGATTAAACAGTCCGAGTGTGGCGCATTTCTGCGATTCCTTGGCGACCACCTCGTCCATATTAATGTTAAGCAGATTGCAGAGCGCTGACATATAGAACAGCTCACGCCCCAGTTCAGAAGCTACGACCTCCCGGCAGTTCTCACACAGCTCACCCTCCAGATGAGTGCCTGCCAGCTCCTTGGCGTGCTCGAGTCCAAGCGCCGGCTCGAATACCTGCTTAGTGGCATGCAGCTGGATGCAACCGCATTCGGTTATAGCTTTGACGACAGCGCGGTTGACGGATGCACTGCTCTGACCGTTTTTGGACATGACATCCAGCAGACTACGGTGACGGAGCAGCAGTTCGGAGACTTGATCCTGAAAGGCCTGTAAACTTGGTGCGCTCATTTTCCATTCACCCCTGGGTTCTAGATTGAGTTCATTATATGCCAGTACCCCCCTGTTTTCAACGGGAATAGGAGTTCCTGACAACCTTTACATAACCGGTAACTTTTTTCTGCAGAAAATAAGCGTAGCTGCGATTACCATCCTGATAATTGGAACATACTGGAGAGGTATAAATCATTTCAGGATGAATAAAAGGAGGTGCGTAGGGTTATGTGGAAAAAGATTATTTTGACGCTTGCCGGGTTATCAGGAGCCTGGTCCGGCTATTCGCTATACCATACGGCAGAAAAGGGATTTCCGCAGGGCATGGATAAACTGGCAGGGGATCTGCCTGTGGATGGAAGCATTTTGTTTACGGTGCTGGGAGCCATTATTTTTTTGATTGCGGGGACTTTATGCGCGGATTGGGGCGGTACAAAGCTGCGTGAGGCGGTGGTGTACTGTTCGCGTATACCGATGAATGAAATGGCTGCAGGCGCTGCCGGACTGACAGGAGGACTTTTGCTGTCCCTCCTGCTGCATCCGGCCATGGACTGGCTCGGCAAAGCAGGCGACCTGCTGCAGGTAGCGGCTACGCTGGCGCTCGGTTACATGGGGCTGCGGATCGGATTGGAAAAGAAGGAAGAACTCGCATCACTCTGGGCAACCGGACGGTGGGGTCAGACGGAAGAGCCGGAGGGACGGGGGCTTGAAGAGCACAAGATTCTGGATACCAGCGTCATCATCGACGGGCGGATCGCAGACATCTGCAAGACGGGTTTTATTGAAGGGACGATTGTCATCCCGGAATTCGTGCTTGAGGAGCTGCAGCATATTGCCGATTCTTCGGACCTGCTGAAGCGTAACCGCGGACGGCGGGGGCTTGATATTCTCAACAAAATCCAGAAAGAGCTGGATGTAAAGGTACTAATCTACGAGGGGGATTTTGAAGAAATCTCCGAAGTGGACAGCAAGCTGGTCAAGCTGGCTAAGGTGCTGCGCGGCAAGGTCGTCACCAATGACTTCAACCTGAATAAGGTATGTGAGCTGCAGGGCGTATCCGTGCTTAACATCAATGATCTGGCCAATGCGGTTAAACCGGTTGTGCTGCCCGGAGAGGAAATTATTGTACAAGTCATCAAGGACGGTAAGGAGCATGGCCAGGGGGTAGCTTATCTGGATGACGGTACAATGATTGTGGTTGAAGGCGGACGCGAGTACATCGGCACCACAATGGAAGTACTGGTGACAAGTGTGCTGCAGACATCTGCGGGCAGAATGATTTTTGCCAAGCCGAAGCTGCTGGAAAAAGCACAATAAATGCCGTAACACAGGCTCCAATACTGTCTTACGGGTTGGAAATGGCAGCCAAACACGTTATGATGGGGTTATACGTGAAGGACAGGAGCCTAAGAACATGTCAAACAGTGTAGGCGCCGTGATTGTGGCGGCAGGCAGAGGGACAAGAATGGGGACCGTGGAGAGCAAGCAGTATCTGCTGCTGCAGGATAAACCGGTTATCGTTCATACACTTGAGGTGTTCCAGCGGCATGAGCTTATCACTGAGATCGTGCTGGTCACCGGTGAAGCGGACATCGTACGCTGCCGGGAATGGGTGGTGGCCTATAAGCTGGATAAGGTAAAGGCTGTAATCGCCGGAGGAGCAGAGCGTCAGCAATCTGTGTACAAGGGACTGCAGGCACTGGAGACTGACTGGGTGATGGTCCACGACGGTGTCCGCCCGTTTGTACAAGCTGCTGAGATCAGTGTTTGTTACGATAAGGCGGTTCAGACCGGAGCGTCAGTACTGGCTGTGCCGGTTAAGGATACAATTAAGCAGGTGAACGGTGCGGGCCAAGTGGTGTCAACACCTGACCGGCGAAGTCTGTGGGCGATTCAGACCCCGCAGACTTTTCGTCTGTCTGAGCTGATGGCATCCTATGAGGCAGCGGAGCGGGACGGATTTCTTGGAACCGATGATTCCAGCCTAGCAGAACGCAGCGGGATTACAGTCTCCGTGGTGGAAGGAAGCTACAGCAATATCAAGCTGACGACACCGGAGGATCTGGATTTTGCCGAATTTACACAAAGAATCAGGGGAGAGGGTTAACAGATGATAGCTGTAGGACAGGGATTTGATGTACACCAGCTGGTAGAGGGAAGACCGTGCATTATTGGCGGCGTAACGATTCCTTATGAAAAGGGGCTGCTGGGCCACTCCGATGCGGATGTGCTGCTGCATGCAGTCAGCGATGCCATTCTCGGGGCTTTGGGGCTTGGCGATATCGGCCGGCATTTTCCTGATACCGATCCGGCATTTAAGGATGCTGACAGCCTGAAGCTGCTGGAGCATGTCTGGGCACTTGCCCGTGAACGCGGGTACAAGCTTGGAAATATTGATTCTACTATTATTGCACAGAAGCCGAAGATGGCTCCTTACATTCCGCAGATGACCGAGATTATTGCCAAAGCGCTGGGTGCTGAGGTTTCCAAAGTTAATGTAAAGGCAACGACGACAGAGCAGCTCGGCTTTGCCGGACGCGGAGAGGGAATTGCGGCACAATCTATTGTCTGCCTGCTCCAAGATGTGATATCATCTTGAGATGGCTGTTACACTAATTTTTAACCATTATGAAGCGGAGGGGATTACAGTGGCGGATCAAGTCCGGGTGCGTTATGCACCGAGCCCTACGGGACATTTACATATCGGAAATGCCAGAACGGCATTGTTTAACTATTTGTTTGCCCGTAATCTGGGCGGTAAATTCATTATCCGGATCGAAGATACAGACGTAAAGCGCAACGTGGCCGGCGGGGAAGAAAGCCAGCTGAAATATTTGAAATGGCTGGGCATCAACTGGGATGAGAGCGTAGATGTGGGCGGGGATTACGGCCCGTACCGCCAGACGGAACGTCTGGATCTGTACCGCATATACTGGCAGGATCTGATTGACCGCGGTCTCGCTTACCGCTGCTACTGTACGGAAGAGGAGCTGGAAGCAGAGCGTGAGGAACAGACTGCACGCGGTGAAACGCCGCGCTATTCCGGCAAGCACCGCGATCTGACTGAAGAGCAGCGCCTTGCTTTTGAAGCGGAAGGACGTATTGCCAGCATCCGCTTCCGGGTGCCTGAAGACCGTACCTATACCTTTGATGATATTGTTAAGGGCAGTATCTCTTTCAATACCAAGGAAATGGGCGATTTCGTCATCGTGAAGAAAGACGGAATTCCGACCTATAACTTTGCGGTTGCCATTGATGACCATCTGATGGAAATCTCTCATGTGCTGCGCGGAGAAGACCATATTTCGAATACCCCGCGCCAGCTGATGATTTACGAAGCGCTGGGCTGGGAAGCTCCGCTGTTCGGCCATATGACGCTGATTGTCGGCGATGACCACAAGAAGCTGAGCAAGCGCAATGAATCGATTATTCAATTTATCGAGCAGTACGATCAGCTGGGCTATCTGCCTGAGGCACTGTTCAATTATATTTCCCTGCTCGGCTGGTCGCCGGAAGGGGAAGAGGAGATCTTCAGCCAGGAACAGCTGATCTCCATCTTTACAGCTGACCGTCTGTCGAAGAGTCCGGCCGTGTTCGACAAGAACAAGCTGGCGCATATCAATAACCACTATATCAAGCATGCTGATCCGCAGCGGATTGCAAGCCTTGCTATCCCGCATCTTCAGAAGGCAGGCCGGCTGCCGGCAGAGCTGAATGAAGAGCAGCAGGTCTGGGCCGCAAGCCTTGTAGCGTTATACCAGGAGCAGATGACCGCGGCATCAGACATCGTGGCCTTGTCCGAGCTGTTCTTCCGCAGCCATCTGGAGCTGGAGACTGAGGCAGCACAGGTGCTTGCCGAGCCGCAGGTGCCGGAGGTTCTGTCCGCATTCCTGGCTAAGGTGGAGGCTACTGAGGACTTCACTGCTGCTAATATGGCGGTGCTGATCAAGGAAGTGCAGAAAGAAACCGGCCATAAGGGCAAAGGGCTGTTTATGCCGATTCGTGTCGCCCTGACCGGCCAGACGCATGGCCGTGATCTTAATGTGACAATTGCCCTGCTGGGACGCAACCGGGTGATTGAACGGCTGAAGTCGCAGATTAAAGGGGCTTAGGCTGCAGACGGCCGCTTATAACTCTTGTCAGTCCAGATTCTTTTCGCTAAGATAGAGACATATTGTAATAGCTTTGATCAGGAGAAGTATGCGTGTAAAGACAATTACCAGAGAGAATAACCGCGAAGAGCAGATTTCCTTTGTGGCTGGGAGTTATTCACTTGTCTTCCGCAGAATATGCGCCTGTGAGCTGTGCGGCTGAGCGGTTCCATCAGAGGAGCGTTAGGCTGTGCCGGGACGTTGCCGTTATGAACGCAAGAGGGAGAGCATCAGGCGCAGGCGTGAAATAGGCGCAGGCGGTGATGACAATCCGAGCAGAGTGGAACCGCGGTTTAACGCCTCTGCAGCTTTGAGCTGCAGAGGCGTTTTTTGTCGGAATATAAGGGGAATACAGTGCATCTGCAGCTTTGAGCTGCAGAGGCGTTTTTTGTCGGAATATAAGGGGAATACAGTGCATCTGCAGCTTACGTGTTAAGAAGCGGGTTGCCGGAAACTACCTTCGCCAGGCGTACCTGTTAACAGGAGGCGGCGGAGCCAAGAAGAGGGGAAACGTGATGTTTAAGCATATAA
Organism: Paenibacillus sp. FSL R7-0345; assembly: GCF_038595055.1. Taxonomy (NCBI): domain Bacteria; kingdom Bacillati; phylum Bacillota; class Bacilli; order Caryophanales; family Paenibacillaceae; genus Paenibacillus; species Paenibacillus sp. FSL R7-0345. The sequence goes on along the minus strand of NZ_CP152002.1, from coordinate 6,365,062 downwards.
AGTCGGATATCCGGGCTGTATTCGACAACGATCCCGCGGCGCGGAGCAAATTCGAGGTTGTTTTTACTTATGCCGGACTTCACGCAATCTGGGCCCACAGGATCGCCCACTCCTTTTACACCCGCCGCTGGTTTACACTGGCCCGGGTAGTTTCGCAGTTCAGCCGGTTCATGACCGGTGTGGAAATCCATCCGGGCGCGACGATCGGCAACCGGCTGTTCATTGACCACGGGATGGGGATTGTCATCGGTGAAACCTGTGAAATCGGCGATGACGTTATCATCTACCAGGGGGTAACGCTTGGCGGTACAGGGAAGGAAAAGGGCAAGCGTCACCCGACTGTCGGCAATAATGTCGTTATCGGTTCCGGGGCAAAAGTACTGGGATCGTTCCGGATCGGCGATAATTCCAATATAGGCTCCAACGCAGTCGTTCTACGGGAAGTTCCGAACAACAGTACAGTCGTAGGCAACCCGGGGCGCGTAGTTAAGCGCAACGGGGAGCGGGTATCCGACCGGCTGGATCATACCAAGATGCCCGATCCGCTGGTTGATTCCCTGCGGTTTCTGCAGAAGGAAATTGAGGAGCTGCGCGAGCAGATGGGTAATGAGGATAAACAGAAGGCGGAGCAGCGGAGGCTGGAAAGCCAGCAGTATATCGGGGATTATGAAATTTAAAGATTGCCGGAGTTTAAATGAATCCCGGAACAACAGAAAGGATTGGGAACAGAAATGGCTTTGCAAATCTACAATACTATGACACGCAGTAAAGAAGAGTTTGTACCGCAGGAGCCGGGCAAAGTGAAGATGTATGTATGCGGACCTACAGTCTACGGCTATATGCACATCGGGAATGCCAGACCGGTTATCGTATTTGATATGGTGCGCAACTATCTTGAATCACTCGGCAATGAAGTGCGTTATCTGACCAACTTCACTGATGTGGATGACAAAATGATCCGCAAAGCGGAAGAGATGAACATCACTGTAGCCGAGGTTGCGGACATGTTCATTGCGGCTTATCAGGAGGATTTGGCCGGACTCGGCGTGAAGCCGGCGACCATGAATCCGCGGGTTACAGAGAGTATGGATAAGATTATTGAGTTTATCAAGGAGCTTGAAGAGAAGGGCTACGCCTATGAGAACGGCGGGGATGTGTATTACCGTACCGGTAAATTTGCTGATTACGGCAAGCTGTCCCGCCAGAACCTGGAGGAGCTGCGCTTCGGTATCCGCGTCGAGGTAGATCCCCGCAAGGAAAACCAGGAGGATTTTGTACTCTGGAAAGCGGCCAAACCGGGTGAGGTGCACTGGGCAAGTCCATGGGGAGAAGGACGTCCCGGCTGGCACATTGAGTGCTCTGCGATGGTCCGCGAATATTTAGGCAAAACTATCGACATCCATGGCGGCGGAGAGGATCTGAAATTCCCGCACCATGAATGCGAATGCGCACAGACCGAAGCGCTGACAGGTGAGCCGCTGTCGAATTATTGGATGCACAACGCGTTTCTGAACATCGGGGACGAGAAAATGTCGAAATCTCTGGGTAACGGCCTGCTTGTAAAGGATATCCGCGCCCGCTTTAAGGCAGGCACTATCCGGTATTTCATGCTCTCCAGCCATTACCGCAATCAGCTGAACTTTACGGAGGAAGCATTGCTGTCCGCCGAGAAGAGCGTGGAACGAATTGCGCTTGCTGAGAGCAATGTGAAGCACCGGCTTGAACTGGCTCCTGAAGGGGCTGAGGGTGAGGCAAGTGCTGCGGTTACCGAGCGGTTGGCCGCGATCACCGGCAGTTTTCATGCGAAAATGCAGGATGATTTCAATACACCGGATGCCATCACTGCCGTATTTGACTGGGTGAGCCTGGCGAATCAAACGCTGGCCAAAACGGATGCTGCGGCGGCAGATCTCGCAGCACTGCTGAAGACTTACGCTGAAATGAATGCTGTATTAAACCTGACTCCTGAACTTGAAGCTGAAGTGGCAAGTGAAGAGGTTGAACGTCTGATTGCTGAACGGGCGGAAGCGCGTAAGAACAAGAACTGGAGCCGGTCCGATGAGATCCGTGATGAGCTGAACAGCCTCGGCATTCTGCTGGAGGATACTCCGCAGGGAATGCGGTGGCGGCGTAAATGAGCGGCGGATTTGATTTAGAACAGGCCTGGTTCCCGTACGCACCTTCCCAGCCGGCCCATCTGCTTTCACCGATTGTGCTGGCTTATGCCGGGGATGCCATTTATGAGGTCGCGGTCCGGCAGTATCTGATCTCACTGCCGAATCTGCGGCCGAATCATCTGCACCGGACGGCCACCGGACTCGTCTCTGCCAAAGCGCAGAGCACCATTCTTGCCTATCTGGAGCCGGTGCTTACCGATGAGGAGAAGGACGTGGCCCGTCAGGGGCGGAATGCCAAATCCGGCACCATTCCCAAAAATGCCGATGTGCTTGAATACCGGCATGCGACAGCATTTGAATGTCTGATCGGACATCTGTATTACACCGGACAGCAGGAGAGAATCCGGGAGCTGGTCCACAGCAGTATCCAGTATATGATGAACCGGCCCAAGTGAGGCCGTTAAAGCTATAGAACAGGAGGCATGAACATGGAAGAACTAAAGACAGAAGAGGAAATACTGGCCGGCAAGCATTCAGTGCTTGAGGCGCTCCGCGCCGGCCGTACACTGAATAAAATCTGGATCGCTGAAACAGCCCAGAAGCATTTAACTGCACCCATTATTGCCGAAGCGCGCAAGGCAGGTATTGTGATCCAGCATGTAGACAAACGGAAGCTGGATCAGCTTGCGCCCGGAGTACAGCATCAGGGGGTAGTAGCACAAGCGGCACCGTTTGCCTATGCAGAGGTGTCTGATATTCTGGCAGCAGCCGAAGCCAAGGGAGAACCGCCGTTTCTGATTTTGCTCGATGAGATTGAAGATCCGCATAATCTGGGCTCCATTCTGCGTACGGCAGACTGCACCGGGGTGCATGGCGTAATCGTTCCGAAGCGCCGGTCGGCGCAGATTACAGCGACAGTCTCCAAAACATCAGCGGGTGCGGTAGAGTATGTTCCGGTAGCCCGGGTAACCAATCTCGGACAAACCATTGACCGGCTGAAGGAGCTTGGTGTCTGGGTAGTCGGTACGGATGTCGCAACGGATCAGAATTTGTATGAATCTGATATTTTTACAGGACCGGTTGCTGTCGTAATCGGTAACGAGAATAAAGGTATGGGCCGGCTCATCCGTGAAAAATGTGATGTACTGCTCAAGCTTCCGATGGCCGGCAAAATTAATTCCCTGAATGCATCCGTTGCTGCTGGAGTTATTATGTACGAGGTGCTGCGCCGCCGGCATCCGCAGGGATAGCTATGGCTGACTGGCGCGATGTGCTGCTGGTGGATGGATACAACATGATAGGCGGCTGGCCGGAACTGGCGGCGCTCTCGCTGTCCGGGATGCAGGAGGCGCGTGACCGGCTGCTGGATATGCTGGCTGATTATCAGGCATTCACCGGGCGGCGCGTTATCGCCGTGTTCGATGCATACCGGGTCCCGGGGCTCGGCCGTTCTTTTGTCCAGGGGAAGGTTCAGGTAGTCTTCACTAAGGAAAAAGAGACGGCGGACGAATGCATCGAGCGGCTGGTTGGGGAATACAGTCACCGGCGCCGGCAGATATATGTGGCAACAAGCGATTTTATAGAACAGCATGTAATCTTTGCCCAAGGTGCCCTGCGTGTCTCCGCAAGGGAGCTGAAAGTTGAGATTGAAGAGAATCAGAAGCTGGTCAAAAAAGCGATAGAACCGGAAAGCATCCGCTCCAAAAGGCATTCCCTGGAAGAGAAGCTGCCGCCGGATACGCGCAGACGTCTTGAAGACTGGCGCCGGCAATGAAACAGCAGCAGCAGACATCAAATGCCATAAATTGTTATTGAAGATTGTTTTTGGACAATATCTGGTTGACGTTGTAAGGTAACATAATATATACTGTTCCTATATTTTAGCTAAGTAACGATGTGTCTTGCGTTGCAGCCGGGGGGATTCTTGGTGAGTGTCGACCTCAAGGAAATAATGCTTTCCGAGTATGATTTCATAAGTGATGAAGAGATTGTCGAGATCTTCCGTAGTGGTGACAGCGGCGCATTGGAACACTTAATTAACAAGTACCGTAATTTTGTACGCGCTAAAGCCCGTTCTTACTTTTTAATTGGTGCAGACCGGGAGGATATCGTTCAGGAAGGCATGATTGGCCTGTATAAGGCAATCCGTGACTTCAAGGGTGACAAGCTTTCTTCGTTTAAGGCTTTTGCCGAGCTTTGTATAACCCGCCAGATCATTACCGCCATCAAGACTGCTACCCGCCAGAAGCATATTCCGCTTAATTCTTATGTCTCGCTGGACAAGCCTATCTATGATGAGGACTCCGACCGGACATTGATGGATGTGATTTGCGGCACCCAGGTGCTGGACCCGGAAGAGCTGATTATTAACCAGGAAGAATTCATCGGACTGGAAGATAAGATGGCAGAGATTTTAAGCGACCTTGAACGTAAAGTGCTGATGCTCTATCTGGACGGGCGTTCCTATCAGGAGATTGCGGAGGATCTAAAGCGGCATGTGAAGTCAATTGACAACGCATTGCAGCGGGTCAAACGTAAATTGGAAAGATATCTGGAAGTGCGTGACAATTAATGATATAATGTTAATGAAAGGCTCGGACATCGAGTCTTTTTTTAGTGTTTTGCTGGCTACTGTATGTTGATTAGACGGAAATTTGGACGCTTGCGGTTGGAAGAGGTTTACACAAAGTCGGAATGCTCCATAATGATAGGGAATGACCGTGTTCAGCGGGAAAAAGGCAGAGCAAGGACTACATGCAGCACACGACTACAAACCCGGAATTACCCAGCGCGATAGGGCAATTCTTTCGTTGACACAGACGTTGACATTATGCTAAAGTGTTTTAGGTAGGCCTAAATTCGCGGGTTTTTTTTAGGATCAATATTTGCGTCTTCTAATTTAAATTAGAAGTACGTCTTCGGGAGGTGCACATCATGCGGGTAATTATCACTTTGGCTTGTACAAGTTGCAAACAAAGAAACTATGCGACAACCAAAAACAAGCGAAATCACCCCGACCGCTTGGAGATGAAGAAATTTTGCAAGTTCTGTAACGAGCAAACTCCTCATCGCGAAACCAGATAGTCTTTGGAGGTGTAGTCGGCGTGAAACGTAGTTTTAAGTCTTTGTTTTCCTTTTTCACTGAGAGCTGGAGTGAACTCAAAAAAGTTCGCTGGCCTAGCCGTAAAGAGCTGAAAAACTACTCAATGATCGTTCTTGGTACTATTGTGGTGGTAGCTGTTTACTTCTGGGTTCTGGACATCATTATTTCCGCTGTAATTGAAGCGATTATTTAGAGAGGTCCTAGGTGGCTTGGTATGGAAAAAAGATGGTATGTTGTTCATACCTATTCCGGGTATGAGAATAAGGTTAAGGCCAATTTGGAAAAACGCGTTGAGTCCATGGGCATGGAAGACAAAATATTCCGCGTTCTTGTTCCTATGGAAGAAGAATTGGTAAACAAGGACGGTAAGAAAAAAACCGTTATGCGTAAAGTTTACCCCGGGTATGTTTTGGTCGAAATGGTTCAGACTGATGATTCATGGTATGTTGTCCGCAATACGCCGGGCGTTACCGGATTTGTCGGTTCGACAGGTTCCGGCTCCAAGCCTACCGCTTTGCTTCCGGAAGAAGTTGAACAAATTCTGAAGCATATGGGCATGGTTGAACCTAAAGCGAAGATTGATTTCGAAATTAAGGAATCCGTACGTATTATGGTTGGGCCTTTTGCGAATTTCGTGGGCTCCGTGGAAGAAATTTTGGCCGACAAGAGCAAAATCAAAGTGCATGTCAACATGTTTGGACGGGAAACCCCGCTGGAGTTGGATTTCACTCAAGTGGAAAAAATATAATAACAGTGTCAAGGGTTTCTTGTGGGAGAATGCGCTAAGCATTCGAATACCACTATTTTTGCAAGGAGGTGTCACTCATGGCTAAAAAAGTTATTAAAATGGTGAAACTGCAGATTCCTGCAGGGAAAGCGAATCCAGCGCCTCCAGTAGGTCCTGCGTTGGGTCAAGCAGGTGTCAACATCATGGCATTCTGTAAGGAATTCAATGCTCGTACTGCTGACCAGGCTGGTCTGATCATCCCGGTTGAAATTACAGTGTTTGAAGACCGTTCGTTTACTTTCATCACTAAAACTCCTCCGGCTGCCGTTCTGCTTCGCATCGCTGCTAAAGTAGAAAAAGGATCCGGTGAACCAAACAAGAAAAAAGTAGCGAAGCTCGGCCGCGCAGCGGTTCGTGAAATCGCCGAAACCAAAATGCCTGACCTTAACGCTGCATCTGTTGAAGCTGCAATGCGTATGGTTGAAGGTACTGCCCGTTCTATGGGTATCACAATCGAAGACTAATAAGTATTCGATGAACCGGTCATTCATGACTGCAATATGTGGGAGGAATTTCCGCTAACACCACAAAGGAGGAACATTTTCATGGCTAAACATGGTAAGAAATACCTGGAATCTGCTAAGCTGATCAACAGCGAAGCAACTTACGAGCCTTCAGAAGCTGTAGAGCTTGTGAAAAAGGCGGCAACTGCCAAATTCGACGAAACCGTTGAAGCAGCAGTTCGTCTGGGTGTAGACCCGCGTAAACAAGACCAAGCAGTTCGTGGTGTTGTTGTCCTGCCACACGGCACAGGCAAAACTCAACGCGTGCTTGTATTTGCAAAAGGTGAAAAAGCGAAAGAGGCGGAAGCTGCTGGCGCGGATTTTGTAGGCGATCAGGATATGATCAACAAGATCCAGCAGGGCTGGTTTGAATTCGACGTCTGCGTAGCTACACCTGATATGATGAGCGAAGTCGGTAAACTCGGCCGTCTGCTTGGTGGTAAAGGCCTTATGCCTAACCCTAAAGCCGGTACAGTTACTTTCGACGTTACCAAGGCTGTGCAAGAAATCAAAGCCGGTAAAATCGAATACCGTCTCGATAAAGCAGGTCAAATTCACGCGCCTATCGGCAAAGTGTCTTTTGCTCCTGAACAATTGAACGAAAATCTTAAAGCTCTTATGGACGCTTTGAACCGTGCGAAACCAGCCGCTGCTAAAGGTGTATACCTTAAAGGCATTGCAATTTCGTCCACAATGGGACCAAGCGCTCGTGTGAATGCAGCTGCCTTCAGATAATAGGGGTTGACTCTTTGAGTCATCTTTGATAATCTATAGTAGTTGTGAACTTTAAGGTGATCATTCTTGAACTTGAATATGCTTACCGTAGACAGTAGGTGCCGCAGGGCTTAATTTCCTACCGAGGTGTTGTGATAGAAATAAGAAGTACTAGGCGCTGCCTGAGTTACTTTCCTTTTATCAAGCCTTCGTGATTCTGCGGAGGCTTTTCTAATGCCTGCGTAGGAACGGCGGGGATTCATAGGAAGAGACGCCGTCACATAAATTTTCAGGAGGTGTATACAATTGGCAAATGCAAAAGTAATCCAAGCTAAACAGGATGCGGTTGATGTTGTTACCGGCAAACTGCAGAACAGTATCTCTACTGTTGTTGCGGACTACCGCGGATTGAACGTTGCCCAGGTAACTGAACTGCGTAAGCAGCTTCGTGAAGCTGGCGTTGACTTTCAAGTTCTGAAAAACTCATTGGTGCGTCGTGCGACTGCAGCTGCTGAGCTGACTGAACTGGATGCAGTTCTAACTGGCCCTACAGCAGTAGCATTCAGTGAAACTGATGCGGTAGTAGCAGCCAAGATTTTGAACGACTTCGCTAAGAAGAACGACGCTCTGAAGCTGAAAGGCGGCGTTGTGGAAGGCAAAGTTATCGATGCTGACCAACTGAAAGCACTGGCTGAACTGCCATCCCGCGATGGTTTGCTCTCCATGCTGCTTAGCGTGCTTCAAGCTCCAATGCGCAACTTCGCGCTTGCAGTTAAGGCTGTTGCTGAGAAAGAAGAACAAAGCGCGTAAGCCTTTGATTCTAGTCTCGTAATCAATACCACAAACAAATTTAAATATAAAATGGAGGTTCAATCATGAGCAAAGAAACAATCTTGGAAGAAATTAAAGGCATGAGCGTATTGGAACTGAACGACCTGGTTAAAGCAATCGAAGAAGAATTTGGTGTAACTGCAGCAGCTCCAGTAGCAGCTGGCGGTGCAGCAGCAGCAGTTGAAGAAGAGCAATCCGAATTCGACGTAATCCTGACAAGCGCTGGCGCTTCCAAGATCAACGTTATCAAGATCGTTCGCGAAATCACAGGCCTGGGCTTGAAAGAAGCTAAAGACCTCGTAGACAACGCTCCAAAGCCAATCAAAGAAAAAGTAAGCAAAGAAGAAGCCGAAGCTACCAAAGCAAAATTGGAAGAAGCAGGCGCTGGCGTAGAAGTGAAGTAATTTCACTTCCATAAGGCAATGCCCCGGGAAGAAGTAATTCCTCCCGGTTTACGCAACCCCCTTGAACTTGTTCAAGGGGGTTGCTGTATAAAGACATCTTTACTTAAAGCGAAAGGGAGAATCCTATGTCGCAGCATTATTACTCACAGCAGCCGGATGCCCGTCATGACAGACGGACGATCAATACGGTGCTGAGGGGAAAGAACCTCCGATTCACCAGCGACGCCGGTGTTTTTTCAAAAGGGGATATCGATTACGGAAGCCGCGTATTAATTGAAGCAATGGAAATTGCCGACGGTGCAGAAGTCCTTGATGTTGGATGCGGATATGGCCCTATTGGGATTAGTGCGGCTGTTCTTGCTCCTGCTGGCCATGTGACAATGATTGATATCAACAGCCGTGCAGTAGAGCTTGCCCGGGAGAATGCCCGGAATAACGGAATCGGGAATATTACGGCGATGGAAAGTGATGTGCTCTCTGCGGTACAAGGGCGGAAGTTTGATGTGGTTCTCACCAATCCGCCAATCCGTGCCGGCAAGTCTGTTGTGCATCAGATTTTTGAACAGGCATATGAGCATTTGAACGAGGGTGGAACGCTGTGGATTGTGATCCAGAAGAAGCAGGGAGCTCCTTCGGCAGTAGCCAAGCTGGAAAGCCTGTTTGCAGTTGTGGAAGAAGTGGGGAAAGATAAAGGATACCGCATTATTAAGGCGCAGAAAATAGTTGAATAATAGTTGACATTCGCCTTTGATAGTGTTATTATTATAAAATGTCAGTATTAACCTAGGCTCCATGTCTTTAGTTTGCTGAAATGTCAAGTGATAATGTCGCCGGCAAGCGCAAGCCGTTCGGCAAGTTTGTGCGAATTCCGTTCTCTATGTTACTGTCACGGCGAAGTCCGCCGGGATAATAGTTAATAGCGCATAAACTGTTGCTTGGTGACGTATATTATGTACGTTTTAGGCAAATCTACTGGATAAGGAGTATTTTGGCCATGGATAGATGCGCTCTTTTTTCGAAGATTTCGATAAGGGCTTTTCTTTATTTATGGTCGAATCCTTGTGTTATGGTTCCATTATACGGTTCCAAACAAGGGTTCGCAATCAATTTTTAAGTGAGTAGACATGAGGGGTGAGTAAAGTTGGCAGGACATCTTGTTCAGTATGGTCGACGCACTCGGCGGAGCTATGCGAGAATTAACGAGGTACTCGAGGTCCCGAACCTGATCGAGATCCAACAAAAATCTTATGATTGGTTTTTGGAGGAAGGATTGCGGGAAATGTTCCAGGACATCTCGCCGATCCAGGATTTCACTGGTAATTTGGTGCTTGAGTTCATTGATTACAGCCTGGGTGAACCGAAATATACGGTTGACGACGCTAAAGAGCGGGACGTAACATATGCGGCTCCTCTGCGGGTTAAGGTACGGCTCATTAATAAGGAGACCGGTGAGGTCAAAGAGCAGGAAGTGTTCATGGGAGATTTCCCGCTGATGACGGAGACCGGCACTTTTATTATCAATGGTGCGGAACGGGTTATTGTCAGCCAGTTGGTTCGCTCTCCTAGCGTCTATTTCAGCACAAAAGTGGATAAGAATGGCAAAAAAACCTACACCGCCACAGTAATTCCGAACCGTGGAGCCTGGCTGGAGCTTGAAACGGATGCGAAGGACATCATGTATGTCCGGATCGACCGCACACGTAAAATTCCGGTTACCGTGCTTCTGCGTGCTCTTGGTTTCGGCAGTGATGCCGAAATTCTGGAACTGCTTGGTAATGATGAATATATTCGCAATACGCTGGATAAAGACAACACGGACTCTACGGAAAAAGCGCTTATCGAAATTTATGAGCGTCTGCGTCCGGGCGAACCTCCGACACTTGATAATGCCAAGAGCCTTCTGGTCGCACGTTTCTTTGATCCGAAGCGCTATGACCTGGCCAATGTCGGCCGCTACAAAATCAACAAAAAGTTGCACATCAAGAACCGTCTGTTTAATCAGCGTCTGGCTCAGCCGCTCGTTGATGAATCGACCGGGGAAATCCTGGCAGAATCCGGCCAGATGGTTGACCGTCGTCTGCTTGATGAGCTGATTCCATACTTCGAAAAGAACATGGCTGCCAAAAACTACCGCGTAACCGGTGGAGTTATGGACAGTGAAGATATCCCGCTGCAGACAATCGATGTCTTCTCGCCGATTGAAGAAGGCCGGGTTATCAAGCTGATTGCCAACGGCAACATCGACAAGTCGGTCAAGCATATTACTCAGGCTGATATTATCTCCTCAATCAGCTACTTTATTAATCTGCTGCACGGTATCGGCAACACTGACGATATCGACCACTTGGGTAACCGCCGTTTGCGTTCTGTTGGTGAACTCCTGCAGAACCAGTTCCGTATCGGTCTGTCCCGTATGGAGCGCGTAGTGCGCGAGAGAATGTCGATTCAGGATGCCAATGCGATTACGCCACAGGCTCTGATCAACATCCGTCCCGTGATTGCGTCCATTAAAGAGTTCTTCGGAAGCTCGCAGCTGTCCCAGTTTATGGACCAGACGAACCCGCTTGCCGAGCTTACGCACAAGCGCCGTCTGTCAGCACTCGGACCCGGCGGTCTGACCCGTGAGCGCGCAGGCTTCGAAGTCCGCGACGTTCATCACAGTCACTATGGCCGTATGTGTCCAATCGAAACACCGGAAGGTCCGAATATCGGTTTGATCAACTCCTTGTCGACCTTTGCCCGCATCAATGAGTATGGCTTCATTGAAGCTCCATACCGTTGGGTGGATCCTAAGACAGGTAAGGTTACTGAACAGATTGATTACCTGACTGCCGATGAAGAAGATAACTATGTAGTTGCCCAGGCGAATGTCCTGATCGACGAAGATGGTACCTTCAAGGAAGATATGGTTATCGTCCGTTACAACAAAGACTCCGACAACATTACTACAATGCCTAGTAATCGCGTTGACTACATGGACGTTTCGCCAAAACAGGTTGTGTCGGTCGCTACGGCGCTCATTCCGTTCCTTGAGAACGATGACTCCAACCGCGCGCTGATGGGATCGAACATGCAGCGTCAGGCCGTTCCGCTTCTGATTCCGAAAGCACCGCTTGTCGGCACAGGGATGGAGCATAAATCCGCTAAAGATTCTGGCGTATGTATTGTTTCCAAGTACGACGGCATCATCGAACGCTCCTCGGCCAATGAAATTTGGCTGCGCCGCGTTGAGGCTGTTGACGGCAAGGAAGTTAAAGGCGATATCGTTAAATATAAATTACACAAATTTATGCGTTCGAACCAAGGTACCTGTATTAACCAGCGTCCTCTGGCTAAAAGAGGGGACATTGTTAAGAAGGGGGACATCCTGGCAGACGGACCTTCCACTGAAATGGGCGAATTGGCTCTGGGCCGCAACGTAGTTGTTGCGTTCATGACGTGGGAAGGTTACAACTACGAGGATGCGATCCTGCTGAGTGAAAAGCTGGTCAAGGAAGATGTATACACCTCGATCCACATCGAGGAATATGAATCCGAAGCCCGTGACACGAAGCTGGGACCTGAAGAAATTACCCGCGATATTCCTAACGTGGGTGAAGAGGCTCTGCGCAATCTCGACGAGCGCGGTATTATCCGCATCGGTGCCGAAATCAATGCCGGCGACATTCTTGTTGGTAAGGTTACTCCTAAGGGCGTAACAGAACTGACAGCTGAAGAACGTCTGCTGCATGCGATCTTTGGTGAGAAAGCCCGTGAAGTACGTGACACCTCGCTGCGCGTTCCTCACGGTAGTGATGGTATCATTGTTGACGTTAAAGTCTTCACCCGTGAGAACGGCGATGAGCTGCCTCCTGGCGTGAATCAGCTGGTACGCGTCTACATCGCCCAGAAACGTAAGATTTCTGAAGGTGATAAGATGGCGGGACGTCACGGTAACAAGGGTGTCGTTGCCCGTATCATGCCTGAAGAGGATATGCCGTTCCTTCCGGACGGTACACCTGTACAGGTAGTCCTGAATCCGCTGGGCGTACCTTCCCGTATGAACATCGGTCAGGTGCTTGAGGTGCATATCGGTATGGCTGCCCTGCAGCTCGGTATCCACATCGCTACTCCGGTATTCGACGGAGCGCGCGAGAACGACGTATTCGACACTATGGAAGAAGCAGGCATGCAGCGCAACGGTAAGACAGTGCTTTATGACGGACGTACAGGCGAGCGCTTTGAGCGTGAGGTTACTGTCGGTGTCATGCACATGATCAAGCTGGCGCACATGGTTGATGATAAGATTCACGCCCGTTCCACCGGTCCTTACTCCCTCGTTACACAGCAGCCGCTCGGCGGTAAAGCGCAGTTCGGCGGACAGCGCTTCGGGGAAATGGAAGTTTGGGCGCTTGAAGCCTACGGTGCTGCATATACACTGCAAGAGATTTTGACCGTGAAGTCCGATGACGTGGTCGGCCGTGTGAAAACATACGAATCCATCGTCAAAGGCGAGAATGTACCGGAACCGGGTGTTCCGGAATCATTCAAGGTACTCATCAAGGAACTGCAGTCGCTTGGTATGGATGTTAAGATCCTCAGCGGCGACGAGCAGGAGATCGAGATGAAGGAACTGGATGACGAAGACGAGACGTCAGGCGACAAGCTGAGCCTCAATCTAGAGGGTGCGGAAGTCGGTATCGATTAAGTTGTAAGCAGGATATGAATTTTATGTAAAAAGGACCGCGCCCTCTTTTGATTTCACCGTCAAGGGAGGGCCTCCGGTACTAAATCAGGATATAGGTTAAGGAGGGTTGCTCCTTGTTGGACGTTAACAATTTTGAATTTATGAAAATCGGGCTTGCTTCTCCGGAAAAAATTCGTTCTTGGTCCCGCGGAGAAGTAAAAAAACCGGAAACCATTAACTACCGTACGTTGAAACCGGAAAAAGAAGGCTTGTTCTGCGAGCGTATTTTTGGACCGCAAAAAGACTGGGAATGTCACTGCGGTAAGTACAAACGCGTCCGTTATAAGGGCGTTGTCTGCGACCGTTGCGGCGTTGAAGTTACCCGCGCTAAAGTCCGCCGCGAACGTATGGGCCATATCGAGCTGGCAGCTCCGGTATCTCATATCTGGTATTTCAAAGGTATTCCAAGCCGTATGGGTCTGGCTCTGGATATGTCTCCAAGATCGCTTGAAGAGATTATCTACTTTGCATCCTATGTTGTAACAGATCCGGGCGAAACGCCGCTGGAGAAGAAACAACTGCTGTCTGAAAAAGAATACCGCAGCTACCGTGAAAAGTACGGCTACGGATTCCAGGCAGGCATGGGTGCTGAAGCAGTCAAAAAACTGCTCCAGGATATCGACATCGAGAAAGAATTGGAATTCCTTAAGGAAGAATTGCGCACGGCTCAAGGCCAACGCCGTAACCGGGCGATTAAACGTCTTGAAGTTATTGAAGCCTTCCGTAACTCCGGCAACAAACCTGACTGGATGATCATGGATGTACTCCCGGTAATTCCGCCGGAGCTTCGTCCGATGGTTCAGCTGGATGGCGGCCGTTTTGCTACGTCTGACCTTAATGACCTGTACCGCCGTGTAATTAACCGTAACAACCGTCTTAAGAGACTGCTGGATCTTGGCGCTCCTGACATCATCGTTCAGAACGAAAAGCGTATGCTTCAGGAAGCCGTTGATGCACTGATCGACAACGGCCGCCGCGGCCGTCCTGTAACAGGTCCTGGTAACCGTCCGCTCAAATCGCTCAGCCATATGCTGAAAGGTAAACAGGGACGTTTCCGCCAGAACTTGCTCGGTAAACGTGTCGATTACTCAGGACGTTCCGTTATCGTTGTAGGACCATATCTGAAGATGTACCAATGCGGTCTTCCTAAGAAAATGGCTCTTGAGCTCTTCAAGCCGTTCGTTATGAAAGAACTGGTTAACAAAGGTCTTGCCCACAACATCAAGAGTGCAAAACGTAAAGTTGAACGCGTGAGCCCTGAAGTATGGGATGTTCTTGAAGAAGTAATCAGAGAGCACCCGGTTCTGCTGAACCGTGCCCCTACGCTTCACAGACTGGGTATCCAGGCGTTTGAACCAATTCTGGTAGAAGGCCATGCAATCCGTCTGCACCCGCTCGTATGTACCGCTTATAACGCCGACTTTGACGGTGACCAGATGGCGGTGCACGTTCCTTTGTCTGCTGAAGCTCAGGCTGAAGCGCGTCTGCTGATGCTGGCATCCGGCAACATCCTTAACCCTAAGGACGGCAAGCCGGTTGTTACTCCTTCGCAGGATATGGTCCTCGGTACATTCTACCTGACCATGGACAACAAGGAAGAGAAGGGCACAGGTCTGATCCTGCGCAACGTGAATGAAGCTGTATCAGCTTATCAGCGCGGAACTGCAGGACTGCATGCACGTGTAGCTATTCCTGTTAAAGCTCTGGGTAAAACTAACTTTACGGAAGAACAGCAGAACGCCATGCTGATTACAACGATCGGTAAAATTATCTTTAATGAAATTTATCCGAGCTCGTTCCCATATATCAACGAAGCTACCAAAGCGAACCTGCTGCAAGGCACACCTGAGAAATACTTTATCTATGAAAAAGGCGCCGATATCCGTGAACGCATCATGAGTGCTGAGGATGCCAGTGCTGTAGGTAAGGAATATCTCGGTCTGATTATTGCACGCTGCTTCGAGACATACCACACAACGAAGACATCCATGATACTGGACAGAATCAAACAGCTCGGATTCACGTATTCCACACGTTCCGGTGTAACAGTAGCCGTATCAGACGTTGTTGTACCTGAAGAAAAGACTAAGATTCTGGAAGAATCAGATGCTAAGGTCAATGTGGTTGCCAACCAGTACCGTCGTGGTCTGATCACCAACGATGAGCGTTATGACCGTGTTATTGAAATCTGGTCGAAGACTAAGGATGAACTTACGAACATCCTGCTGAAGTCGATGGACCGGTTCAACTCGATTATGCTCATGGTTGATTCCAAGGCGCGCGGTAACAAATCGCAGATCACCCAGCTGGGCGGTATGCGTGGTCTGATGGCGACACCTTCCGGCCGTATCTTCGAATTGCCGATCAAGGCGAACTTCCGTGAAGGTCTGACGGTCCTCGAGTACTTTATCTCGACGCACGGAGCGCGTAAAGGTCTGGCCGATACAGCGCTGCGTACTGCGGACTCCGGTTACCTGACACGCCGTCTGGTAGACGTAGC
Organism: Paenibacillus sp. FSL R7-0345; assembly: GCF_038595055.1. Lineage (NCBI taxonomy): Bacteria > Bacillati > Bacillota > Bacilli > Caryophanales > Paenibacillaceae > Paenibacillus > Paenibacillus sp. FSL R7-0345. The sequence continues at coordinate 6,349,377 of NZ_CP152002.1, read as the reverse complement.
CCAGGACGTAATCGTACGTGAAGAGGATTGCGGTACGGATAAAGGCTTCACTGTAAGCCGTATCCAGGACGGTAAGGAAGTAATCGAGGATCTGTACGACCGTATTGAAGGCCGTTACTCCTTCGAAACAGTACGTCATCCGGAAACGAAGGAAATCATCGTTCACCGTAACGATTTGATTGACTCCGACAAGGCTGAAGAGATTGTTAACGCTGGTGTAACCAAACTGCAAATCCGCTCTGTACTGAGCTGCCGTGCCCGTCACGGGGTCTGCAAAAAATGCTACGGACGCAACCTGGCAACAGGTAAATTCGTGGAAATCGGTGAAGCTGTCGGTATTATTGCCGCACAATCCATCGGTGAGCCGGGAACCCAGCTTACCATGCGTACGTTCCATACCGGGGGTGTTGCCGGTGATGACATCACGCAAGGTTTGCCGCGTATCCAGGAGTTGTTCGAAGCACGTAACCCTAAAGGTCAGGCAACAATCAGTGAGATTGACGGGGTAATCAAGGAAATCCGTGAAACTAAGGACCGTCGTGAAATCGAGGTTCAAGGTGAAGCTGAATCCAAGACTTATTCCATCACTTACGGTTCACGTCTGCGTGTCAGCGAAGGCCAGGAGATCGAAGCCGGGGATGAGCTGACAGACGGTTCGATCGACCCTAAGGAAATGCTCCGTATTAAGGGTATTCGCGGGGTACAGAACTACATTCTGCAGGAAGTACAGCGCGTATACCGTAACCAGGGTGTAGAAATTAACGATAAGCACATTGAAGTTATGATCAAGCAGATGCTGCGCAAGATCCGTATTATCGATGCTGGTGATACTACTCTACTGCCGGGCGCATTTGCAGACATTCAGGAATTTGAAGCAGCCAACAAGGATGCCATTCTTTCCGGTAAGGAGCCTGCAGTTGCCAAACCGGTACTGCTCGGTATTACCAAGGCTTCCCTGGAGACAGATTCATTCCTGTCTGCGGCTTCCTTCCAGGAAACTACCCGCGTCCTTACAGATGCAGCTATCAAGGGTAAAGTGGATAAACTGCTTGGACTCAAAGAAAATGTTATCATCGGTAAGCTGATCCCTGCAGGTACCGGTATGAACCGTTACCGTAATGTGAAGCTGAGTGATCCGAATGAAGAGAGCGAGCAAGAGGCTCTAGAAACGGTTCCGGCCGAGTAATGTAATATCTTATAGCAGACAGATTCCGCGCCGCGGGGACAATAGTCCGCGTCGCGGCTGACTGCTATGAAATCCACTAAAATTATTTCTGATTTGCTTGACTTCATCTTCTGATAATGCTAATATGTCTAAGGTGCGTGAGTGGCCTTGTTATTCTTCTTCATTGGAGGTAATGAATATTATGACTGATGACAGAGGATTGCAAGATGCTCAGGTCAAGATCGGTACCAAGCAAACCGTCAAGGCGGTTGAATTGGGCCAAGCCGCAGAAGTCTATGTGGCAGAGGACGGAGATCAACGGATTACTTCCAGAATTATTATGCTTTGCAACAAACAAGGTGTTAAGATCACTTATGTAGATACAATGCTGAATTTGGGCAAGGCCTGTGGTATAGAAGTTGGTGCTGCTATGGCAGCCGTCTTAAAACAATAGCACGAAAGATGTTTTTGTACCGGGGTGTACTTCGGCAGCAAAGACTTTTCATTTGTCTTTTTATGAACCACCTGGGTCTGTGGACTTAAAGTTCGTAATTAGACTACTATTTCAGGAAGGGGGTGGCACAACAAATGCCAACTATCAATCAACTGGTTCGTAAGGGCCGTCAAGCCAAAATCGAGAAATCGAAGTCTCCCGCTCTTCAAAAAGGGTTCAACGCCCTCAAGCGTGAGAGTACAAATTTGAGCGCTCCGCAGAAACGCGGTGTCTGCACTCGTGTAGGTACTATGACACCACGTAAACCAAACTCCGCACTTCGTAAGTATGCCCGTGTTCGTTTGACGAACCGTCTTGAGGTGACTGCTTACATTCCGGGTATCGGACACAACCTTCAAGAGCACAGCGTAGTATTGCTGCGCGGAGGTAAAGTTAAGGACCTTGCGGGAGTTCGTTATCACATCGTACGCGGCGCTCTGGATACTGCAGGTGTTGCTAACCGGATGCAAGCTCGCTCCAAGTATGGTGCGAAACGTCCTAAGGTTAAGAAATAAGAATACTATTTCAGAATAATAAACATTTAAGAAAGGGGGATATCCATGCCACGCAAAGGTCCAGTTACTAAGAGAGATGTATTGCCAGATCCATTGTATAATAGCAAGTTGGTTACTCGTTTGATCAACCGCATTATGCTGGGTGGTAAAAGAGGTGTCGCTCAAAGCATTCTGTACAATTCGTTTAAATTGATCCAAGAACGTACTGGTAAAGAACCGATGGAAGTTTTCGAAGCTGCCATCAAGAATATCATGCCAGTTCTGGAAGTTAAGGCTCGCCGTGTCGGCGGTGCTAACTACCAGGTACCTATCGAGGTTAAACCTGAGAGACGTACTGCTCTGGGATTACGTTGGCTCGTAAACTACTCACGCAACCGCGGTGAGAAGACTATGGAAGAGCGTTTGGCGGCTGAGATCATCGACGCTTCCAACAACACAGGCGCTTCTGTTAAGAAACGCGAAGACACACACAAAATGGCTGAAGCGAACAAAGCGTTTGCTCACTACCGCTGGTAGGATCATAGCTGTTAAAATAACTTATATTTTGAAGGGAGACCCAATTCCATGGCAAGAGAGTTCTCCTTAAAAAATACACGTAATATCGGGATCATGGCACATATTGATGCTGGTAAGACTACTACCACTGAGCGGATTCTTTTCTATACAGGCCGTACGCACAAAATCGGTGAAGTTCACGAGGGTGCAGCTACAATGGACTGGATGGAACAAGAACAAGAGCGCGGAATCACCATTACTTCCGCTGCTACAACTGCTTCTTGGAAGGGTCACCGCATCAATATCATTGATACTCCAGGACACGTTGACTTCACAGTTGAAGTTGAACGTTCCCTACGTGTATTGGATGGAGCAGTTGGTGTTTTCAGTGCGAAAGAAGGCGTTGAGCCTCAGTCTGAAACTGTATGGAGACAGGCTGACCGGTACGGCGTACCTCGTATCGCATATGTAAACAAAATGGATATCATCGGTGCGGACTTCCTTAACGTTGTTGAGAGCATGCGTGATCGCCTGCAAGCCAATGCAGTTGCAATTCAACTGCCAATTGGCGCTGAGAACGACTTCGTTGGTATTATTGACCTGGTTGAGCAAAAAGCTCATATCTTCAAAGATGATCTGGGTCAAAACATCGAAGTAACGGAAATTCCTGCTGACTATCTGGAACAAGTTGAGACTCTGCGTCTTGAGCTGATCGAGAAAGTAGCAGAACTTGACGAAGACCTGACTATGAAGTACCTGGAAGGTGAAGAAATTACAGTTGATGAGATCAAAGCTGCTCTGCGCAAAGGCGTAGTAGAAGTTAAGATCTTCCCTGTAATCGTTGGATCCTCCTACCGCAATAAGGGCGTTCAGCTGATGATGGACGCTGTCGTTGATTACTTGCCATCCCCAGTAGATGTACCGGCTATTCAAGGTCATCTGGATGACGGAACTGAAGCGGTTCGTCACTCTTCGGACGAAGAACCTTTCTCAGCACTGGCATTTAAAATCATGACTGACCCTTATGTTGGTAAACTCACGTTCTTCCGTGTATACTCCGGTATCCTGGAATCCGGTTCTTATGTAGTTAACGCTACTAAGGGCAAACGTGAGCGTATCGGCCGTATTCTGCAGATGCATGCTAACAGCCGTCAAGAAATCTCCATCGTTTACGCTGGTGATATCGCAGCAGCTGTTGGTCTGAAGGACACAAGTACTGGCGATACCCTTTGCGACGAGAAGCACCCGGTAATCCTGGAATCCATGAACTTCCCTGACCCGGTTATCGAAATCGCAGTTGAACCAAAAACCAAAGCCGACCAAGATAAATTGGGCGTTGCTCTCGGTAAGCTGACTGAAGAGGATCCAACTCTTCGTGCGCATACTGATGAAGAAACTGGCCAAACCATCCTGGCAGGTATGGGTGAGCTTCACCTTGATATTATCATCGACCGTATGCGCCGCGAATTCAAAGTAGAAACCAATGTGGGTAAACCGCAGGTTGCTTACCGCGAAACATTCAAAGCACCAGCACGCGTTGAAGGTAAATTCGTTCGCCAATCCGGCGGTCGCGGTCAGTATGGTCACGTATGGGTTGAATTCGAACCTCTCGAGCCGGGTACTGGCAGCCAATTCGAAAGTAAAGTTGTCGGTGGTTCTGTACCAAGAGAATACATCGCTCCTGCACTTGCCGGTATTGAAGAGCAAATGAAAAACGGCGTTATTGCAGGCTTCCCGCTTGTAGACGTTAAGGCAACCATCGTTGATGGTTCATACCATGATGTTGACTCCAACGAAATGGCATTTAAAATTGCCGGATCGATGGCGCTCAAAGCAGCTAAAGAAAAGTGTAAGCCAGCTCTTCTTGAGCCAATCATGAAAGTGGAAGTAACTGTTCCTGAGGAATACATGGGCGATGTTATGGGTATGCTGAACTCCCGTCGCGGTAGAATCGAAGGTATGGATTCCCGTGGTGGTGCTCAAATTATCCGTGCTAAGGTGCCTTTGTCCGAAATGTTCGGATACTCCACAACTCTCCGTTCCGGTACTCAAGGACGTGGCGTATTCTCAATGGAGCTTTCTCACTATGAGGAAGTACCTAAATCCATTGCAGAAGAAATCATTTCCAAGAACAAGGGTGGAGAATAGTCACTATTTTTAACTTGCCGTCCGGATATCATCACTCAGTCATCTAAGAACTACGTATAGGCGGACGGCTCAAATATAAGGACCCCACATTAAAGGAGGAACTGTTCAAATGGCAAAGGCAAAGTTTGAACGTAACAAACCACACGTTAACATCGGTACTATCGGTCACGTCGACCATGGTAAAACGACTCTTACTGCAGCAATCACTATTGTATTGTCCAAAAAATACGGCGGTGCTGCTGTAGCTTTCGACCAAATCGATAAAGCTCCAGAAGAGCGCGAACGTGGTATCACTATCTCCACAGCTCACGTTGAATATGAAACTCCTAACCGTCACTACGCACACGTAGACTGCCCTGGTCACGCCGACTATGTTAAAAACATGATCACTGGCGCAGCGCAGATGGACGGAGCAATCCTGGTTGTATCCGCAGCTGACGGCCCAATGCCACAGACTCGCGAGCACATCCTGCTCTCCCGTCAGGTAGGCGTTCCTTACATTGTTGTATTCCTGAACAAATGCGACATGGTTGAAGACGAAGAGCTCTTGGAACTGGTTGAAATGGAAGTTCGCGACCTTCTGAGCGAATACGACTTCCCAGGCGATGACACTCCAATCGTTCGTGGTTCCGCTCGTGAAGCGCTGCAAAACCCTGAAGGTGAGTGGGCTAACAAGATTGTTGAAATGTTCGAAACTATCGACACTTACATCCCACTTCCAGAACGTGCAACTGACAAGCCTTTCTTGATGCCTGTCGAGGACGTATTCTCCATCACTGGCCGCGGTACCGTGGCAACTGGCCGCGTAGAACGCGGAACAGTTAAAGTCGGAGAAGAAATTGAAATCGTTGGTATTCACGAAGAAACTAAGAAATCCGTAGTAACGGGCGTAGAAATGTTCCGTAAATTGCTGGATTCCGCTCAAGCTGGCGACAACATCGGCGCACTGCTGCGTGGTGTTGACCGTAACAACATCGAGCGCGGTCAAGTATTGGCTAAGCCAAACTCCGTTAAGCCACACACTGAGTTCAGTGCTCAGATCTACGTTCTGACTAAAGAAGAAGGCGGACGTCACAAACCATTCTTCACTGGTTACCGTCCACAGTTCTACTTCCGTACAACTGACGTAACAGGTATCATCAACCTGCCAGAAGGTACTGAAATGGTTATGCCTGGTGATAACATCACTGTAACCGTACAACTGATCTCCCCAATCGCGATTGAAGAAGGTACTAAATTCTCCATTCGTGAAGGCGGACGTACAGTTGGTGCAGGTAGCGTAGCTACAATCACTAAGTAATTCGGTACTGTCCGTTAGGATAGAACGAATATATGAGCAGGAGTTCTCCTTCGGGAGGGCTCCTGCTTTTTACATAACAAAAAACTCTATCCTCAGGAGGCTTCCTTGTGAATAGAGCTGGTATGAGAGAGAGATTTAAATTTCTTTGGCGTAAGCTGCGCTTGGAAGCTTTGATATTACAACATGAAGACTGGATGGAATGTTTCCGCTGTTACGGTATGCAAATACTTCATCTTCGGCAATGTGGATAACTTCGCCTTCAGCAAATTCCTGATCAGCATCATTCACAGTGATCGTGCCGCTTCCTTGAAGAGCGTAAATGTATACATCCGCACCAGGATGAGTATGTGCCGGAAGCTTTTGACCAGGCATGAAGTTGAGCACGAAGACTACACTGTCTCCCTTTTGAAACAATACCTTTTTCGTAAAACGCTCCTCCAGGTGTTGAATGGCCTCGCTAATGTTCTTCTTTTCCATATTAATCTCCTTCTTTCAATTAGTTTTCCCCGGAGGTTACAGCTTTACTTCGTACTCACAATACTCATCACCGGTGGCATTACATTTAATTTCCCTTACACTTATTCTGCGGCCCAGCAGTTTAGTCAACGCTCCCTCCAGGATGGCTCCTTCTAGATCACAAATCATTTTCTCCTCCTCCAGTGTCGGCAAACCTTTGCAGAAACAATCCTCAACAACGATGTTCATCTTGCGCTCATCCGAATAGACAATCCGCGGGATCCCGATTTTTAACTCCTCAAAAAGGGCAAGCAGATCATTCACACTGGTAACCGGAAGGCTTTCTCCGATTTTTCTTCCCACAGTAAGCGTTGTGCCTTTGCCCCCCATAGGCAGCCCCTGGTTCATGCCAATCAGCCTTATCGTCCGAAACAGCTCCAGCGGTACCATATTGCCCAGCTTTGCCCTATCCATCTTTTGCATATCTTCAAATGTATACTGCTGCATGGTTGTCCCTCTCCTCTATAATCTCTCTACCTGTAGTATGAAGGGGATGAAGCACATAATCCTTGATACAGATCAAGTTTTCTGAATTATTGTGAGCCGGGTCACCGGGAGATTTGTACATTCCTGATATGTTGGCTTCAGGTAGTCAGGAAGGATAGATGCGAGATGAAATGTAACACATGCCATAAAGACTCCTGTGTCCGTCAGGTGCCGGTTTTTGTAGCTTTGCCTGATCATGAACTGCATAAGGTGGAAGATATTATTGAGTCTGATTATTATGCAAAAGGCAGTCTGGTATTTAGGGAAGGGGAGCAGTCTGACTCTTTATTTGTAGTTAACAATGGGCTGATAAAGCTGACCCAGACCAGTAAAGAGGGGAAGCAGCATATACTGCGTTTTCTTTTTCCGGGTGACTATTTTGGCCAGTTTGCCCTGCTTCATAATAAACAGCATTATGCGACCGCTGAAGTGGTAGAGAGCGGATATATCTGCCGGATGCGGCGGGAGGATTTTATGCCTTTAATAGCCAGTAATGCTGGGCTTGCCTTCAGTTTTCTGAAATCTGTGAGTGAGCAGCTGCAGCAGGCAGATGAGCTGGCAGGGGCACTGCATATTTTTGAGGCGGAAAAGAGACTAGCCAGACTTCTGCTGCATCTATATTCGAGACAGTCTCTGCTGACAGGCGGGGAAGAACGATATCACACTCTATTTCTGCCGGCTGCCAAAAAGGAATTCGCCGCGATGATCGGGACAACTCCGGAAACACTCAGCCGCAAACTGAATAAGCTGGAGCGGATGAAGATCATACTGGTGAAGAATAGGACAGTCAGCATTTTGGACATGCAGGCATTATCAAATATTGCTGAAATTATATAAGGGAACAAGTGTTCTTTGGTTATAAAAGCAGTCATTTAATATATTGAGAAACCCACGAATCTACTATTCGACATAAAACGACAATAATCTACGTGAAACCATGTTATATCCAACATATTTCAACAAAAAACTACTTAAAATTCTTTACAATTATCTCTCGCGTGGGTTAGAATATGGCTATCTTTGCAATGCTAATATTTAGGAATTAAGGGAGAGTGGAAGTATGGGGAAGTGTCCTTTTTCTTTTATGCATGGCAGTCAATCACGTAAGACAAATGAGGAATCTCCCGACGCGCACTCCAAGGACATCGAGCCTATTGCACCCATTGCCACAGCAGTATTTCACTCTCTCAGCGGACATGATGAGTTGAATGAACAAATGCGAATGATTGACTTAACAGAAGAAGACTTAAGCCTGCTTCGCCTGATGAAGCCAACCGTAGAACGCCAAATTGACTATATAACCGACCAGTTTTACAGTACCGTTCTCGCAGTTAACAAGCTGGAAGCCATTATTCTTGAGCACAGCACTATTGAACGGCTCAAAAGAACGCTGAAGCAACATATTATTGAGATATTCGACGGTAACATCGATGAACAATACGTAGCCAAACGGCTGACAATTGCCAAGATTCATAAAAGAGTAGGGCTGGAACCTAAATGGTATCTATCCGCATTCCAGAATCTCCAGAATGTTTTTATAACAGTTGTCTATGGGGAGACACTTAAAGATAATGAGCGACTTAAAGTTGTACAGACCTTAACAAAGCTCCTGAATCTGGAGCAGCAACTGGTACTGGAAGCTTATGAGAAGGAGAATATCAGAGAGAAGGAAGAACAATACCTGATTGTCAAAAATGAGCTGAAGCAGAAGATCGCCGAATTTAGCGGGGAACTGTTGGATCTCAGCATGGATACTAATGCCGCTGTTGAAGAGCTGGTGGCCAGCAGCAATGAAGTGAATAATACGTTCCGGCGAACAGCCTCTACTGCTGTAGAGTCACGTGAGCGGGCTAAGAGTGGACAGGATCAGTTGGGCAGCCTCAGCGGACAGATTAATCTGATCTTTGAGAGCACCAATGAGATGGAACGTTCGGTCAATGAGCTGAGCAGCTCTTCCCAGCAGATCCAGCGTATAGTGGCCGCAGTACAGGATATTGCCGACCAGACCAAAATTCTTTCGCTAAATGCTACCATTGAGGCAGCGCGTGCAGGTGAGCACGGCAGGGGCTTCAGTGTAGTTGCAAGTGAAGTTAGCCGGCTGGCTGAGGACATTAAGAGCACGGTCGTAAGAATCGGTGAGTTAACCCATAAGTCGGTTGTCCTGACAAATCAGGTAGTTAGTGAGATCCGCAAGGTGCAGGAGCTGACAAAGAGCGGCAAAGAGCAGTCTGTAGAGACGAGCAGGCTTTTCAGTGATATCGTAGATTCGATGCAGGCTAGTACACAAGAGATTGTAGTTGTAGAGGAAGAGATCAGGGTACTGATACAGACTATAGAAGGAATCGGTTCAACAACGGCGCAAAGTGCAGCTTCAGCGGAGTATTTTAGATCAGCGACGGATAATCTTTAATGAATAAGCACTATTATATATAGAAGAAAACAGCTTATGAAAAAAAACAGGTGCTGTTTTTTATTTTCGCTTGCAAAGTAGGCGTCTATTATATATAATAATAAATGTTGTTCTGAGACGTTGCGATGATGTGAGAGGTTACTGACACACCCGGCCCCTTTGCCATGAGGTCGACGTCAGAAAATTTTCACGGAGTATGTCCGATAATAAATTGGGCGATAGAAGGAGGGACTAAAATGGCAAAGCAAAAAATTCGTATCCGCTTGAAAGCATACGACCACAGAATTCTTGATCAATCCGCAGAGAAAATCGTTGAAACAGCAAAACGTTCGGGTGCTGGTGTATCCGGGCCGATCCCGCTGCCAACTGAGAAGCAAATCATTACCATTCTCCGTGCGGTACACAAGTACAAGGATTCCCGTGAACAGTTTGAACAGCGGACTCACAAACGTTTGATCGATATTGTGAATCCAACACCACAAACTGTGGATGCCTTGATGCGCTTGGATCTACCGTCCGGTGTAGATATCGAAATCAAATTGTAATTCCATCAATAAGTAATTAGGAAAAGAAAAGAGGTGTCAACATGAAAGGTATCTTAGGAAAAAAACTCGGTATGACTCAAGTGTTTACTCCAGAAGGTAACGTGATCGCTGTATCGGTTATCGAAGCTGGACCTTGTGTGGTACTGCAAAAGAAAGACCTGAATATCGACGGATATGAAGCAGTGCAGTTGGGCTTTTCCGACAAAAAGGAAAGTCGCTCGAACAAGCCTGAACAGGGTCACGCCAAAAAGGCAAATGCAACACCTAAGCGCTACGTTCGCGAAATTCGCGGTGTTGACCTCGGGGCACTCGAGGTTGGACAAGAGCTGAAGGCTGACGTCTTCGCTGAAGGCGAATTTGTTGACGTAACTGGTACTTCTAAAGGTAAAGGATTCCAAGGTGTTATCAAACGTTGGGGTCAAAGCCGCGGACCAATGGCTCACGGTTCCCGTTACCACAGAAGACCGGGCTCGATGGGTTCCATTCAAGCTAACCGTGTTCCTAAGGGCAAACGCCTTCCAGGACATATGGGTCACACGACCGTAACGGTTCAAAGACTTGAAATCATCAAAGTAGACGTTGAACGCAACGTGTTGCTGGTTAAAGGCGCTATCCCAGGTCCTAAAAACAGCTTCTTGAAAATTAAAGAATCCGTTAAGAAATAATTACTGAAGAAAGGAGGAACATGAAATGCCAAAAGTAACACTTTTTAATATCAGTGGTAACGAAGTTGGCGAAGTTGAACTGAGCGAAACAGTATTCGGTATCGAACCGAACGTGCATGTCCTGCACGAAGCTGCGCTTATGCAGAGAGCTTCCCTTCGTCGTGGAACCCACAAAGTTAAAGGACGTTCTGAAGTACGTGGCGGCGGACGTAAGCCTTGGAAACAAAAAGGTACAGGTCGTGCTCGTCAAGGCTCCATTCGTTCTCCACAATGGAAAGGCGGCGGCGTTGTCTTCGGACCAACACCACGCAGCTATTCCTGGAAACTGCCTAAGAAGGTTCGCCGTCTGGCCATCAAATCCGCATTGTCTTCGAAAGTTATTGCGAACGACATTATCGTATTGGATAGCCTGACACTGAATGCTCCGAAGACGAAAGAATTCGCAGCGATTCTGAACAACCTGAAAGTGGACAGCAAAGCGCTGATCGTAGCTCCTAGCTATGACGACAACGTTGCACTTTCCGCACGTAACATCCCTGGGGTGAAATTCGTAGCGGCTGACGGCATTAATGTTCTTGACGTACTGACGTACGACAAACTGATCATCACTAAGGAAGCAGTTCTGAAGGTAGAGGAGGTGTTCGCGTAATGAAAGATCCGCGTGATATTATCAAACGTCCGGTGATTACGGAACGCACATCCGAATACATGAGCGAATTGAAATACGCTTTTGAAGTGGATATCCGTGCTAATAAGACCGAAATCAAAAAAGCTGTTGAAGCTATCTTTAAAGTGAAAGTCGTTAGTGTGAACACAATGCGCGTACCTGGTAAGTTGAAACGTTATGGCAAATACTCCGGATACACTCCAGAGTGGAAAAAAGCCATCGTTAAGCTTAGCCCGGACAGCAAGCCGCTTGAATTCTTTGAAGCGGTAGAATAATACTCTTGAAGTAAGGAGGAAACTACAGTGCCAATCAAAAAGTACAAACCGACCTCTCCGGCAAGACGCGCTATGTCCGTGTCTACGTTTGAAGAAATCACAACAAACCAGCCAGAGAAATCGTTGCTTGCACCGCTGAGCAAAAAAGCCGGCCGCAACAACCAAGGTAAAATTACGGTTCGTCACCATGGCGGCGGACACAAACGTAAATACCGTATCATCGATTTCAAACGGACTAAAGACGGCATACCAGGTAGCGTTGCTACAATCGAGTATGACCCGAACCGTACTTCCAACATTGCTTTGATCCACTATGCTGATGGAGAGAAACGTTACATCATCGCTCCTAAAGGCCTTAGAGTTGGGGATAAAGTAGAATCCGGCCCTGCAGCGGATATCAAAGTTGGTAACGCGCTTCCACTGGCTAACATTCCAGTTGGTACAGTTATCCACAACATTGAGTTGAAGCCAGGCAAAGGCGGACAGTTGGTTCGTGCTGCTGGTACAGAAGCTCAATTGCTCGGTAAAGAAGAGAAATACGTTTCCGTTCGTTTGAACTCCGGCGAAGTTCGCAGAATCCTCAGCGTTTGCCGTGCAACAATCGGATCCGTAGGTAATGAAGATCATGAATTGATCAAAATCGGTAAAGCCGGACGTAGTCGCTGGCTCGGCCAACGTCCTGAAGTTCGCGGTGTAGTGATGAACCCTAACGATCACCCGCACGGTGGTGGTGAAGGCCGCGCTCCAATCGGACGGAAATCGCCTATGTCTCCTTGGGGCAAACCAACCCTTGGCTACAAAACGCGTAAGAAAAACAAGGCATCTGATAAATATATCGTTCGCCGCCGCACGAAATAAGACGCTTCTGGCATTAAGACAAGCGCGAAGCGTCGATTCGCGGTTTGAAGAACCGGATGAAGGGAGGATTCATACATGGGTCGCAGTTTAAAAAAGGGGCCGTTTATCGATGGCTACCTGCTGAAAAAAGTTGAGGAACTGAACGCATCAGAGAAGAAAGTTGTAGTAAAAACCTGGTCCCGTCGCTCAACAATTTTCCCTCAGTTTATCGGACATACGTTTGGTGTATATGACGGCCGTAAGCACGTGCCGGTATACGTAACGGAAGATATGGTAGGTCACAAGTTGGGCGAGTTCGCGCCAACGCGTACTTACAAAGGCCATGCGGGTGACGATAAGAAAACAAGAAGATAATTATAGGTCTTCGTTCGAGAGGAGGGAAAATAAATGGAAGCAAAAGCACATGCTAGATCGGTGCGGATTTCTGCTCGTAAAGCGAAACTGGTTGTTGACTTGATTCGCGGCAAGCAAGTGGGGGAAGCAATTGCAATTCTTCGCCACACTCCAAAATCCGCTTCTCCGGTAGTTGAGAAATTGCTTAACTCGGCGATTGCCAATGCTGAGCACAACTACTCCATGGACGTGAACAGCTTGTTCGTTAGCGAAGTTTTCGTTAACCAGGGTCCAACAATGAAACGTTTCCGTCCGCGCGCTATGGGTCGTGCAAGCCGGATTAACAAACGTACCAGCCACATTACTTTGGTGGTATCTGAGAAATAAGGAGGGATAACACGTGGGTCAAAAGGTAAATCCAGTCGGACTCCGAATCGGTGTCATTCGCGATTGGGAATCTAAATGGTATGCAGGCAAAGATTTCGGTACTCTTTTAATGGAAGACGTCAAAATCCGTGAATACCTTAAAGGCAAATTGAAAGATTCCTCTGTTTCCCGCATCGAGATCGAAAGAGCGGCAAGCCGAGTGAATGTTACAATTCACACTGCTAAACCAGGTATGGTAATCGGTAAAGGCGGAGCAGAAGTAGAAGTACTTCGCAACGCAGTTACAGCTATCGCCGGTGGCAAAAAGGTTCACATCAACATCAACGAAATTAAGCACCCTGAATTGGATGCTATTCTTGTAGCTGAAAGCATTGCACAACAGCTGGAGCGTCGTGTATCGTTCCGTCGTGCTCTGAAACAAGCAATTCAAAGAACTATGCGCTCCGGTGCAAAAGGAATCAAAACTCAAGTTGGCGGACGTCTTGGCGGCGCTGAGATTGCCCGTTCAGAAGGTTATAGCGAAGGAACAGTTCCACTTCATACGCTTCGTGCCGATATCGACTACGGAACGGCTGAAGCACATACTACTTACGGCCGTATCGGTGTAAAAGTATGGATCTACCGTGGAGAAGTTCTTCCCCCAGCTAAGAAACAAGCTGCTCAGGAAGGAGGCAACTAATCATGTTGGTACCAAAACGCGTTAAACACCGCAAGCAACAACGCGGACACATGAAGGGTATGGCAAAAGGCGGTACTGAACTCAACTTCGGCGAATTCGGTCTGCAAGCTCTGGAGCCATCTTGGATTACTAACCGTCAGATCGAAGCTGCCCGTATTGCAATGACACGTTACATCAAACGTGGTGGTCAGGTTTGGATCAAGATTTTCCCAGATAAGCCTATTACTCAGAAGCCTCTTGAGGTTCGTATGGGTAGTGGTAAAGGTAACGTTGAAAAATGGGTAGCCGTAGTTAAACCGGGCAAGATTATGTTCGAACTCGGAGGCGTGTCGGAAGAAATCGCTCGTGAAGCGATGCGTCTTGCCGCTCACAAGCTGCCTGTAAAGACTAAGTTTGTGAAACGTGAAGAAGTGGGTGGTGAAGCAAATGAAAGCTAATGAACTTCGCAACTTAACCACTGCCGAGATTGAACAAAAGATCGCTGGTTTCAAAGAAGAACTTTTCAATCTCCGTTTCCAATTGGCTACTGGCCAGCTGGATAACCCTACTCGGATTCGTGATGTGCGTAAGGAAATAGCTCGTGCTAAAACCGTTATCCATCAAAGAGTACTTGGGATTAGTTAAGTGAGGGCGGATCAATAGATCCGTAATCAGGAAGGAGGCTAACTATGAGCGAAGAACGTAACGCACGTAAAGTGCTGATCGGTAAAGTAGTCAGCGATAAAATGGATAAAACCATCGTAATTGCTGTTGAAACCTATAAAAAGCACAACCTGTATCACAAACGCATCAAGTCCACGAAGAAATTCAAGGCACATGATGAAGGTAACGTTGCGAAAATTGGTGATGTTGTGAAAGTCATGGAAACTCGTCCATTGTCCAAGGACAAACGTTGGAGACTGGTTGAAGTGGTAGAAGCAGCGGTTATCATCTAAGATAATCAAGAAGTTTTTCCGGAAGGAGGAAATTAATAATGATTCAACCATTTACTCGTTTGCATGTGGCTGACAACTCTGGTGCGAAGGAACTGATGTGTATCCGCGTACTGGGTGGTACTGGACGTCGTACAGCAGCAATCGGTGACCTGATCGTTTGTTCCGTTAAACAAGCAACACCAGGCGGCGTTGTCAAAAAAGGTGATGTTGTTAGAGCGGTAGTTGTTCGTACAAAACGTTCTGTACGTCGTAAAGACGGATCTTACATTTCGTTCGACGAAAACGCAGCTGTTGTTGTTAAAGACGACAGAAGCCCACGCGGAACACGTATCTTCGGACCAGTTGCTCGCGAACTTCGCGATAAAGACTACATGAAGATCGTTTCCTTGGCACCGGAAGTAATCTAATTAATATACGGCGGTAATACGCTGAAGGTTAGTCATAGGAGGTGTAATCAATGCCTAGAGTGAAAAAAGTTCTGGAATCCCATAACAATAAACTGCACGTGAAAAAAGATGATGTGGTGCTTGTGATCAGCGGGAAAGACAAAGGTAAAAAAGGCCGTGTCATCGCTGCTTATCCTCGCGAAAACCGCGTACTGGTAGAAGGCGTAAACATGGTGAAAAAACACCAGAAGCCTAACCAGCTGAATCCGCAAGGCGGAATCATCGAGCAGGAAGCTTCGATCCATGTGTCCAACGTAATGCACATCGATCCGAAGAGCGGTAAAGTAACACGTATCGGTTACAAAGTGCTCGATAACGGTAAGAAGGTTCGGGTAGCTAAGAGATCCGGAGAGATTATCGACTAATTAGTCCTAAAGAAAGGAGGTAAATCTTCATGGCAGCAAGAATGAAAGAACGTTATTTGAATGAAATTACACCTGCTTTGATGCAGAAGTTCAACTATACAACTGTTATGCAAGTACCTAAGATCGAGAAGGTTGTCATCAACATGGGTGTGGGTGACGCTGTTCAGAACTCCAAAGTACTGGATGCTGCAGTTAACGACATGCAATTGATCTCTGGTCAAAAGCCTGTTATCACTAAAGCAAAAAAATCCATCGCCGGTTTTAAACTGCGCGAAAACATGCCGATCGGGGTAAAAGTAACACTGCGCGGCGAGCGTATGTACTACTTCCTGGACAAATTGTTCAACGTAACGCTTCCACGCGTACGTGACTTCCGCGGTGTATCCACTAAAGCCTTTGACGGCCGTGGTAACTACACGCTGGGTCTTAAAGAACAACTGATCTTCCCGGAAATCGAGTATGATAAAGTTGATAAGGTCCGTGGTATGGACATCGTTATCGTAACTACTGCAAAGACGGACGAGGAATCCCGTGAGCTGTTGAATCAGCTGGGAATGCCTTTCTCTAAATAAGAATCATTATTTCTCCGAAACTGTTTAGGAGGTGTCAGGCTAAAGTGGCAAAAACTTCGATGAAAGTTAAACAACAACGCGAGCCTAAGTTCAAAGTACGTGCATACACACGTTGTGAGCGTTGCGGTCGTCCACATTCGGTACTGCAGAAGTTCAAAATTTGCAGAATTTGTTTCCGTGAGTTAGCTTATAAAGGCCAGATCCCTGGCGTGAAAAAAGCAAGTTGGTAAGAGATCTATAACCGGGAAGGAGGTTTACACACATGACTATGTCTGATCCTATTGCAGATATGCTTACTCGTATTCGTAACGCTAACATTGTGCGTCACGAGACAGTAGAAATGCCTGCTTCTACTATGAAAAAACAAATCGCGGACATTCTGAAGCGTGAAGGCTTCATTCGTGATGCTGAATTCGTTGAAGATAGCAAACAAGGGATTATCCGTATCTTCTTGAAATACGGCCCTAACCAAGAGCGCGTTATCTCTGGTCTGAAAAGAATCAGTAAGCCAGGTCTTCGTGTTTACACGAAGAGCAACGAAGTACCACGTGTACTCGGTGGCCTTGGAATCGCGATTATCTCCACATCTAAGGGAGTTATGACCGACAAAGAAGCTCGTCAATCCAAATCCGGCGGAGAAGTTGTCTGCTACGTATGGTAATAAACGTCACAAGATAAGGAGGTGCAACACATGTCTCGTATTGGTCGCAAACCAATCGCAGTACCTAGCGGTGTAGATGTCACTCTTGACAACGCCGTTATTACAGTAAAAGGTCCTAAAGGCACTCTGACTCGTGAACTTCATAAAGACATGAAGGTTACAGTTGAAAATAACGAAATCACCGTTGTTCGCCCGTCGGATAACAAATTGCATCGTTCACTTCACGGCACAACCCGCTCCGTTGTCAGCAACATGGTAAGCGGTGTGACTGAAGGTTTCTCGAAATCTCTGGAGCTGGTTGGGGTCGGATATCGTGCAAGCAAATCCGGAGATAAAATCGTTCTGAACGTTGGTTACTCCCACCCGGTTGAAATTACACCGGAAGCGGGCATCGAGTTCGAAGTTCCTGCGAACACGAAGATCATCGTTAGAGGTATCGACAAAGAACGCGTTGGCGCTTATGCTGCCAAGATCCGTTCCGTTCGTGAACCAGAACCGTATAAAGGTAAAGGTATTAAGTACGAAGGCGAGCGTATTATCCGTAAGGAAGGTAAAGCCGGTAAGAAGAAATAATCGGCTTACTCTTCTTCACAGTAAGATACCCCGTGCATCGTAAAGTGAAGCTGCTATGCAGCAAACTGAAGGGAGTGAAATGGAAGTCATGATTACTAAAGAGGACAAAAACAAGGCTCGTCTCAAAAGACACCTGCGTGTTCGTAAGAAGATCCAGGGAACTACTGAGCGTCCACGTTTGAACGTGTTCCGTTCTGCGAAACACATCTATGCTCAACTGATCGATGACGTGACAGGCGTTACTATCGTATCTGCCTCCACTCTGGATAAAGAACTGAGCGCAACAATCGGCAATGGCGGCAGCGTTGAAGCTGCAAGCAAAGTAGGTCAACTGATCGCTGAGCGCGCTAAAGCAAAGGGTTATGCAGTGGTTGTATTTGACCGCGGAGGATACCTTTACCATGGACGGATTCAGGCTTTGGCTGATGCAGCTCGCGAAGCTGGTCTTGAATTCTAGAATATTTCTAAAAGGAGGTTAACGACTTGCGTATAGATCCGAACAGTTTAGAGCTGACAGAAAGAGTTGTACACATCAACCGTGTTGCAAAAGTTGTAAAGGGCGGACGCCGTTTCAGCTTTAGTGCACTTGTTGTTGTGGGCGACGGCAACGGCTATGTCGGTGCGGGTATTGGTAAAGCCGGTGAAGTTCCGGATGCCATCCGTAAAGGCATTGAAGACGCCAAGAAAAACCTGATTCACATTCCAATCGTAGGAACTTCGATTCCTCACCTCGTTACTGGACATTTCGGCGCAGGACGCGTGCTGCTGAAACCAGCATCTGAAGGTACTGGCGTTATCGCCGGCGGCCCTGTTCGTGCGGTATTGGAATTGGCAGGCGTTGGTGACATCTTGACAAAATCTTTGGGTTCTTCGAATTCCATGAATATGGTCAATGCAACTTTAGAGGGTCTTTCCCGTCTGAAGCGCATTGAAGAAGTCGCGAAACTTCGCGGCAAATCTGTCGAAGAATTACGCGGTTAAGGAGGGGAACGTCAATGGCTAAATTGCAAATTACCCTCGTTCGCAGTGTAATCGGTCGTCCACAGACACAACGTGTTACTGTTAAGACGCTCGGCCTGGGAAAAACCAACTCGACCGTGGTTCACAATGACACTCCTGCAATTCGCGGAATGATCAACAAAGTGGGCCACTTGCTGTCCGTTACAGAAATTGAAGGCTAAATGCCTCGCATAAATTAACAAAACATAAGGAGGTGCAAACGATGAAGTTACATGAACTTGCTCCAGCTCCTGGATCCCGCAAAGAACGCAACCGCGTTGGTCGCGGACCAAGTAGCGGTAACGGTAAAACGTCCGGACGCGGTCATAAAGGTCAGAACTCCCGTTCCGGCGGTGGTGTTCGTCCTGGCTTCGAGGGTGGTCAAAACCCGCTCTATCGTCGTCTGCCTAAACGTGGTTTCATCAATCCTACCCGTAAAGAGTATGCGATTGTGAACCTGGAAGATCTGAACAGCTTTGCTGAAGGAACTGAAGTGACTCCACAGTTGCTGATTGAAACTGGTGTTGTCAAGAATTCCAAGAGCGGCATCAAGATCCTCGGCAATGGCGAACTAGCCGTTAAATTGACTGTACAAGCAAATAAGTTCTCTCAATCTGCGGTAGAGAAAATCGAGGCTGCCGGCGGTAAAACCGAGGTGATCTAATGTTCAAGACGCTTAAGAATATATGGCATGTTGAAGATTTGCGCAAAAAGATCCTGTTTACCCTGTTCGTTCTGATCATCTACCGTATCGGTTCGTTTGTACCGGTTCCCGGTGTGAACAAAGAAGTGCTGGAATCAACAAATCAAGGCGGAGAAGCTTTGATGGGTCTTTTGAACACCTTCTCGGGCGGAGCGCTCAAAAACTTCTCGATTTTTGCGATTAGTATTTACCCGTACATTACAGCATCCATCATAGTGCAATTGCTCTCGATGGATGTTATCCCTAAGTTTGCCGAATGGGCTAAACAAGGGGAGCACGGGAAAAAGCAACTGGCGCAAATCACCCGTTACGGTACAGTCGTACTCGGTCTGATTCAAGCGTTTGCGACCTCAATCGGGTTTAACCGGATCTACGGCACTGAGATGATTCCAAATGCAACCTTTGCGGATTACCTGCTGATCGCGATCATACTGACCGCGGGTACATCGTTCCTGATGTGGCTTGGTGAGCAGATCACTGAAAAGGGAATAGGAAACGGGATTTCGATCCTGATTTTTGCGGGAATCGTCGCCGCCATTCCGGGATATATCACCACTACGGCGCAATCAAGCTTCATTCAGCCGGGTCAGGTGTTCCTGAATATTCTTAAAGTCGTTATTATACTGATCGTGATTGTGGCGATTATTGTAGGGGTTATCTTTGTACAACAAGGTATCCGTAAAATCCCTGTACAATATGCTAAACGCGTGGTCGGTAACAAAATGTACGGTGGACAGAATACGCACATTCCGCTTAAAATCAATGCGGCAGGTGTAATTCCGGTAATCTTTGCCGTTTCACTGCTTCAATTTCCAATTGTAATCTCGAGCTTTTGGTCAACGCATGAATGGGCTAAATGGATCACCAACAACCTTGCTCATGATAAGCCGCTCGGTATGGTCCTTTACGTGATCATGATCATCGGATTTACGTTCTTCTACACGTTTGTTCAGATGAATCCGCAGCAGATGGCTGATAATATGAAAAAGAACGGTGGTTACATTCCTGGTATCCGTCCGGGTAAAGCAACTGAGAAGTATTTGACCAGAGTAATGTCCCGCCTGACTATGTCGGGTGCGCTGTTCCTGGCTGTTATTTCTGTCTTGCCTGTACTCTTCGGTTCCCTGTCCGGCTTACCGCGGCAGGTGCAAATTGGCGGTACCGCGCTGTTGATCGTGGTCGGTGTAGCACTGGATACGATGAAGCAGATCGAGAGCCAATTGATCAAACGCCATTACAAAGGCTTCATCAACAAATAGGCGATAGGTTCCGGTGAAGCTAAGGTCTACTTACTAGCCGGCACCTATTGTGCTGTTTCTTGCTTGGTGGCGAACTTTTGGGGGGAGAAGAGAGAAACGTGAACATATTATTCATGGGCCCTCCTGGGGCAGGCAAGGGAACACAGGCAGCTGTAGTTGTAAAAGAGCTTGGCATTCCGCATATTTCGACAGGTGACGCATTCCGTTTAGCGATAAAGGAACAGACACCGGTCGGATTGAAGGCCAAATCTTATATCGATCAAGGCTTGCTTGTACCTGATGATGTGACCATTGGAATCGTTGAGGAACGGCTCCAGCAGTCCGATTGCGAAAAAGGTTTCTTATTGGATGGCTTTCCAAGAACCCTTTCGCAAGCGGAAGCGCTGGAAGAGATTTTGAGCCGGTCCGGCACTTCACTGGATCATGTAATCAACTTGAATGTGGACCGCGGACTGCTGATGGCGCGTCTTACCGGACGCCGGATCTGTAAGACTTGCGGTGCATCATATCATTTGATTTTCAACCCGCCGAAGCAAGAAGGCATTTGCGACATTGATGGCGGGGAACTGTATCAACGTCCGGATGACAACGAAGAGAGTGTAGGCAAGCGCCTGGATGAGTATGATAACAAGACAGCGCCGCTGCTTGCATTTTATGAGAATAAAGGTCTTTTGCGGCAGGTAAACGGAGAGAACGAAATCAATGTCGTTACTTCCGAAATCGTATCTTTACTGCGGGGTTAATGTAATGATCATTTGTAAATCCGAACAGGAACTTGCCTTTATGAGGGAAGCTGGTCGTATTGTTGCCGAGAGTCACCGGCTGATTGCCAAGGCCATTGAGCCAGGGATAACCACCGGAGAGCTCGACAGAATCGCCGATCAATATATTCGCAGTCAAGGTGCTGTGCCGTCTTTCAAAGGCTACAACGGTTTTCCTGCCAGCATTTGCGCTTCAGTCAACGAACAATTGGTGCATGGATTTCCGGGTAAACGCAAGCTGATCGAAGGCGACATTGTGACGCTGGATATTGGTGCCGAGTATCGCGGTTATCACGGTGATTCCGCCTGGACTTACGGAGTAGGAAGCATTTCCGAAGATGCCCAGCGTCTGCTGGACGTCACGGAAGGCTCCTTATACGCAGGACTGGCGTTAGTCAAACCGGATGTGCGCTTGTTTACAATCTCCCATGCGATCCAGCAATATATCGAGGATGCCGGTTTTTCCGTTGTTCGCGAGTATGTTGGCCATGGCATCGGGGCAGAACTGCATGAAGAACCGCAAATTCCGAACTATGGCATAGCGGACCGCGGACCACGTCTGAAGCCGGGTATGGTACTCGCGATTGAGCCGATGGTAAACGCCGGGGACAGATATGTCAGAACTCTGGAAGATAACTGGACGGTCGTTACGGTAGACGGCTCACTCTGTGCCCATTTTGAGCATACAGTAGCTGTTACACCGGACGGCATGGAAATTTTCACAAAACTGAATGCGTAGGTGATCTTCACGTGAATACTGGGAGCAGCCCGCAGGTTGGTCAGATCGTGAGAATTCTCAAAGGCAAAGATGCCGGAGAGGCTGCCGTTGTTATTGCAGTTGTTGACAGCAGATTTGTATACATTGCTGATGGGGACAAACGAAAGTTTGACGGGCCGAAGAAGAAGAATATCGGACATCTGGAGCTCATACCATTCATAAGCAGTGAGGTTGTGGACAGTTTGGAAGAAACCGGCCGGGTAACCAATGGAAAGCTGCGGTTTGCAGTGACGAAATATGGGACTCCAGCTGGAAAAAGTGCTGATGAGAGAGGAGACTAACTGTGGCTAAAGAAGATGTCATTGAGGTGGAAGGAACGGTCATTGAACCGTTGCCGAATGCAACATTTAAGGTTGAGCTTGAGAACGGTCATCAAATTCTTGCCCATGTGTCCGGGAAATTGCGGATGCACTTTATCCGTATCCTAACCGGAGACAAAGTGGTCGTGCAGTTATCGCCTTATGATTTATCAAAAGGCCGTATAACTTACCGTAAATAGATGGGAACTACAACAAAAGTTTTGCTTCGCAAAACTTTGAGGAGGTAATGAACATGAAGGTAAGACCTTCTGTGAAGCCCATTTGCGAAAAATGCAAAGTCATCCGCCGCAAAGGGACTGTTATGGTAATTTGCGAAAATCCGAAACACAAACAAAAACAAGGTTAAAGAAGGGGGTGTAGCGTAAAATGGCTCGTATAGCTGGTGTGGATTTGCCACGTGACAAACGCGTTGAGATCGCCTTGACTTATATTTTCGGAATCGGTAAAACGACTTCCCAGAAAATTCTTAATGAAACAGGCATTGACGTTAACACACGTGTCCGTGATTTGACGGAAGATGAAGTCAGCAAACTGCGTGAAACGATCGACAAATCGGTCAAGGTTGAAGGTGACCTGCGTCGTGAAATTTCCTTAAATATTAAGCGTCTTACTGAGATCGGCTGCTACCGTGGTGTTCGCCACCGTCGTGGATTGCCTGTTCGCGGTCAACGCACTAAAACCAATGCTCGTACCCGTAAAGGCCCGCGCCGTACGGTAGCAAACAAAAAGAAATAAGAAGAGGTGATAAGAGACAATGGCTAAACCGAAAAAAGTCGTACGTACTAAACGTCGCGACCGGAAAAATATCGAGTCTGGCGTGGCACACATCCGTTCCACGTTCAACAACACTATCGTTACGATCACGGATCCTCACGGAAATGCAATTTCCTGGGCTAGTTCCGGTGGTCAAGGATTCAGAGGTTCCCGTAAATCGACTCCATTTGCAGCGCAAATGGCAGCCGAAACTGCTGCTAAGGCAGCTATGGAACACGGCATGAAGTCCGTTGAAGTTATGGTTAAAGGACCGGGTGCGGGCCGCGAAGCTGCCATCCGTTCCCTTCAGGCCGCTGGCCTTGAAGTAAACCTCATTAAAGACGTAACTCCGGTTCCTCACAACGGATGCCGTCCGCCGAAACGTCGCCGCGTATAGTGAAATCAGAATTGTGATTGTGGTATAATTCTGACGCATCTGCTAATAATAGGTGTTTAGGCATACTACATGATGCACCTGATGGGGTGACAGTTTCATATAGGAGCGACGTTTGAAGGAGGGGTACACTCGTGATAGAAATCGAAAAGCCGAAAATTGAGACCGTAGAAGCCAATGATGAAGGAACCTATGGGAAATTCGTAGTTGAACCGCTGGAACGTGGATATGGCACGACTCTGGGGAACTCGCTTCGCCGGATTCTGCTGTCCTCCCTGCCGGGAGCCGCTGTGACTTCGGTCCAAATTGACGGCGTTTTGCATGAGTTCTCGACCGTTCCTGGCGTAATGGAAGATGTGACGGAAATCATTCTGAACCTCAAAGCTCTTTCTCTGAAGATTCATTCAGACGAAGAGAAGGTGTTCGAGATTGATGCTGAGGGTGAAGGCATCGTTACCGCAGGTGATATCCGCGCGGACAGCGATGTTGAAATCCTCAATCCGGATCTTCATATTGCAACGCTGGGACCTGGCGCGAGACTTCACATGCGTATTTTTGCAGGCCGTGGTCGCGGCTATGTCCAAGCAGACCGGAACAAACGCGACGATCAGCCAATCGGTGTAATCCCGGTTGACTCCATCTACACTCCAATCTCCCGCGTAAACTATGTCATTGATAACACTCGTGTCGGACAAGTGACTAACTATGACAAGCTGACGCTGGAAGTTTGGACAGATGGCAGTATCAGACCGGAAGAGGCTGTAAGCCTCGGAGCCAAAATTTTGAACGAACACCTCGTCTTATTCGTAGGTCTTACGGATGAAGCGAAAGACGCCGAAATTATGGTAGAAAAAGAAGAAGACAAAAAAGAAAAAGTGCTTGAGATGACAATCGAAGAGCTTGATCTTTCTGTCCGTTCCTACAACTGCCTCAAACGTGCCGGTATTAATACCGTACAAGAGCTGACTACGAAAACTGAAGAA
This sequence comes from Paenibacillus sp. FSL R7-0345, assembly GCF_038595055.1. Taxonomy (NCBI): domain Bacteria; kingdom Bacillati; phylum Bacillota; class Bacilli; order Caryophanales; family Paenibacillaceae; genus Paenibacillus; species Paenibacillus sp. FSL R7-0345. Next base: position 6,324,938 of record NZ_CP152002.1, on the reverse strand, counting down.
GATATGATGAAGGTCCGCAACCTGGGCCGCAAATCTTTGGAAGAAGTTCAAGAGAAGCTTGAAGAGCTCGGTTTGGGTCTTCGTACAGAAGAATAGTAATTCAATTGCTTGAGTACTTGAGTGAAGGAGGGAAAACAAAATGGCATACCAAAAATTGGGCCGTGATTCCAGTGCGCGTAAAGCATTGTTCCGTGACATGGTAACGGATCTGTTCCTATACGAGCGCATCCAGACAACGGAAGCCAAGGCGAAGGAAGTTCGTTCCATCGCTGAGAAACTGATCACTAAGGCTAAGAAGGGCGATCTTCATGCTCGCCGTCAAGTAGCTGCTTTTGTTCGTCGTGAGACTGTAGACGGTGAGCAAGATGCAATCCAAAAATTGTTCTCTGATATTGCTCCTCGTTACACAGAGCGTCCAGGCGGATACACTCGTATCCTGAAGCTGGGACCTCGCCGTGGCGATGCTGCGCCTATGGTTTATCTTGAACTGGTTGACCGTGCGTAGTAATACAAGTCCTGATTTCCGATTTACTCTTTAAGCTCATGATCTCCGGAGATTGAGCAGTAAGTATTATTGTTATTGTGCTGCAGGGGCGATTAGGCCCTGCTGTACCAATAACCGCGGGAATCACCTTGTAAAGAGTAGAAGGAGCTCCCGCCGGGGCTCTTTTTTTTAAATATAAGGATTTATATGTTTTACGCTATAAATCATCCTTATATTTCTCGCAGAAATGGCTACCGTCCTGTTTAGGACGGCTAAGCTGTTTCTACTTGTGAAAATGAGTTACGGTTAAGTGAGCTTGTCAGCAGCTTGAAAGGAAGAATGAAATGCGTAATCTATTGATGAAGGTCAACTATGACGGAACACATTATGATGGCTTTCAGACCCAGCCTCAGGGCAATACGATTCAGGACCGGCTGGAACAGGCTATCCTTCATCTGACCGGGGAGGGGCTTAAGATTACAGCCTCAGGACGGACGGATGCCGGAGTACATGCATACGGCCAGCCGTTCAACTTCATGACTTCCTCGCAAATCCCGCTGGAACGCTGGTGTCTGGCGCTTAACGCCCGATTACCGCAGGATATCGTAGTTACAGACGCTATAGAGGTTCCACTGTCGTTCCACTCCCGCAGGGGAGCCAAGCGTAAAACTTACCGGTATACGATTAACGGAAACAGGTTTCCGGATCCTTTTCAGCGGCGCTGGCAGCACCATCACCCTCTGAGGCTTGACCTGACTGCCATGCAGCAGGGTTTGGGGCATCTGGTTGGTACACATGACTACACTTCATTTGCCTCCCGGAAGTCAACCAAGACCTCGCACGTGCGGACAATCTATGAAGCCTATATAGAAATTGACCGCAGTATGTGCCGGCCGGGCTCGGATGATCAGGGTGTTATTCATACTTACATTACCGGCAGCGGTTTTCTGCAGCATATGGTCCGTATTATTATGGGAACGCTGATTCAGGTGGGTGAGCGCAAGTACCAGGCGGATAAGGTTGCGGATATTCTGGAGGCATGCGACCGGGCTGCAGCGGGACCTACAGCAGTTGCTAAAGGACTCGCACTATGGAGTGTTGAATATGATGGGGACAATAATTAGACGATCTGGAGCCCGTTATTTTTGTAGAAAATAAATGAGATTCGGATTAAAAATGACTTGCACTTATCATGGTTATGCTGTAATATAAAAGTTGTGTTTTCTTGATGGCTATCCCACAGCCCCGATCAAGAAAATGCCAACCAACAAGCTTTACTTAACTAACTTAAACGTACTTCCAATGAGAAATTAGATATACGAAACAGAAGATTTTCGTACGAGAACAAGGAGGAAACATTCATGCGTACCACCTATATGGCGAAGCCGAACGAAGTTGAACGCACTTGGCACATCATTGATGCCGAAGGCAAAACACTTGGTCGTCTGGCTAGCGAAGCCGCTGCTCTGATCCGTGGCAAACACAAACCGCAATTCACTCCACACGTTGATACTGGTGATTTTGTAATTGTTATCAACGCTGAGAAGATTCACCTGACAGGTAAGAAACTGCAGAACAAGAAATACTACCGTCACTCGATGCACCCAGGTGGTCTGAAGGTTACTACTGCCGATGACCTGCTGAAAACTAAACCTGAGCGTGTAATTGAATCTGCTGTTCACGGTATGATTCCTAAGACTCGTCAAGGCAACCACATGAAGCTGAGACTTAAAGTTTATGCAGGCGTAGAGCATCCACATGCAGCACAAAAACCTGAAGTTTACGAACTTCGCGGATAAGAATAGAGGAGGACAGTTTCATGGCACAAGTACAATACTATGGGACAGGTCGTCGTAAACATTCGGTAGCACGTGTTCGCCTTGTACCGGGTGAAGGACGCATTGTCATTAACAAACGTGAGATGGATGAGTACTTCGGTGTAGAAACACTGAAGATGATCGTAAGACAGCCTTTGAACCTGACTGAAACACTTGGCAATTACGATGTAATCGTGCTTGCACATGGTGGCGGCATTTCCGGTCAAGCTGGCGCAATTCGCCACGGGATCTCCCGTGCATTGCTCAAAGTTGACCCAGAATATCGCGGTACGCTGAAGAAAGCCGGCTTCCTGACTCGTGACCCACGTATGAAGGAACGTAAGAAATACGGCCTCAAAGCTGCTCGTCGCGCTCCACAGTTCTCGAAACGTTAATATTCCCTTGTTATACAAGGACATCAAGCCTCTGGCCCTTTTGGGTCAGGGGCTTTTTATTTTCTTAGAATTATTTTCCTCTTAATTAAACCTTCGTGTTACTCGCTGATCCGTTTCAATTAGCTGCTCGACCTCCCGCATGTGAACAACAAAAGTATGTTTAGAAAACCCGTTTCTAAAGACCAGCCTATGAATTTGTAAAGTTATTTGGCCGTCAAAACAAACAATATCGCCACTAATTGTGGATTCTACCGCAATATTCTTTAAAGTCTCCCAATCAATTTCTTTGAATCGTTCATCACGGGGGATAAGTAGCTCGTATTGTGTAGTCAATGTCTTGTAATCCAAACAGATAATTAGCTGGTCGGGGCCTTCAGAAGTGCTGTGTGGGTCATAATAGGCAAATATATTAGTGGTATCAGGGTATTCCGGCTGTTGGCTTGTTCTGCTTGTTGGACGGTTGTAATTAGCTAATCCGCTCGTTAGTTCACCCTCATATTCTCTGCGTAGAATTTGATCAAATCGTATCTTTGCCATATCTTTTGGAACACCAAAAGTGCCGGATAGTAGCTCGATAGTCTGATTGTAATCCCCGGGCAACTGCTGAGACTTAATCATAAAGTAGGGCATTGATGCATAAAGAACAAATTTGTCAGCATCGATTTCTTGAGACTTAATGAAAAAGTCCGGCATAATCAGTTGATTACCGACATGCCGGAGAATATGACAGAGCTCATGCAGGAAATCAAGACGTTGTTTCATTGGAGGGAGACGGCTGTCCAAAAGAATGCAACGTATACCTGAATTAGACTCATAGGCCCGGCTACTGATGGGTGAGTATGTAGTATGAATGTTAAGGGCTAAGGCAAGCCCATGAATAGTAATCTGCTCTGGAGCTGTAATATGGTTCTCAAAGTAAAGCTGCTCGATGAACTGTTCGAGATGTGTTGTTCTATAATGTTTAAACATTAGCTTCCTCCTGAAGGGAATGTATGTTCGTATATATAGGTGCGTGGAAACAGCTCGCTGGCTGAAACCACGATCATGCATGTTTTATTTAATTACTTGTCCTCTGCCTTCTTCTTTTCAGCATCTTTAATAAAGTGCCAGAAGGTTAGCATCTCCCGTTTGCGTTCCTCCGGAGCTTCGAGATAATCCTTGAAAAACAAGCTATGCTCGGGGTTGTTAATAAAGGCCTCGAATTCGGCATATTCCTGCTGAAAAGAATTTGCCTCCCCGGGTCTAAAGGCCAGCCTGTCCATTTCTTCCGTCGTTATTCCGAGTGCACGGCAAACTTTAATTACATTATCCACTGATGCTCCGCTTACACCACGCATTAGCATTGACCTGAGTGTAGTATAGGGAATTCCTGCCTTTTCTGCAAATGCTTTTGTATTCAGGCCAGTTTCCTCAATTAATTTTTTTAAAACCTCAGCCCTCCGCACAGGTAGCCCTCCTTTGAGCAAAGTAAATAATTATATGTTCTTTCCCATTACCTCTTTATTATAAGGAGCCTTGTTTAGAATGTAAATGTTCAATATCGTATTTTAATTGAAAATATTATTTGACATAATACGAAATTGAATATAATATAACTGATAAATACGCAATTGAGTATATAAGCGAGGGGAAGGTATGCATATGATAGAGAGTCCGCATATAAATGATCATCATGAAATGCTCTTGGAATACCGTAAATCGCTGAAACAGGCCGAAAATGCCTATTTTATCGCTGATGCTGCTGATAAAAAAATTATTTCCGGAATGATTAGTGACTGTAAATATGTAATTGAGTGGCTTTCAACAGGCAGACGTCCCGGTAACAGAAGAGGTATTGAACGCAGAGCCGGATATGAACGGGAAATTCCGCTAGAACCGGCGCGTATGCAAAGATTCAGCAATGACACCACTTACTGCACTAAGGCAGGGTTATCAGAAGATCAGCAGGCATTACTTGAGTTCGCTTTGGAACCCTTAAGCAGACGAGAGCGGGAATGTTATATGCTGACGCATGGCGAAGGCTTTTCGCATGCCACAGTAGCAGAAATGCTCGGTATCTCTGCAGGCAGTGTAAGTGAGTACATTCAGCGGGCGCAGAGAAAAATTACTCCGCTTGTAGCAGAAATTCTATGTGTTCTCTAAAAAAGCAGCATCGTTTGTCTAGTGAATGCCCCGTATGGATAGAAAGACCAATTAACTTAAGGATAGCGCGAAGCAGGAAAGGAGGTGAGATTCATAAGATACATCGCAGTAAATCTGCCTTGGAAGGAGGAGCGCAGTGACAAATTATTTACTGGTTAAAGCGATTCAAACCTTTCTGGAAAAGGAGCTGGCTGACGATGCGGCAATATTTCCGGCAGTGCATATAGGTGCTCTACCTACAGAACCGCAGGAGCCGGCATATCCGTTCATTATTATCCGCCCTGAGGAAGGAGAAGGAAATAAGGACAACATCATGACTAAGATCAAACTTCTGTTTGGGACTATGACGGAAGAAGGCTCAGGCTTGCTTGATTTGTTGAGCCTCATGGAGCGGGTACGTATTCTGCTGATGCGAAAAAGGATCATCGCCAAGCAATTTGCTATTGATGACAGCTGGAAATGGAAGCTGAGTGAGGATCAATCATTACCAGAGTGGACTGGGGAAGTTACAACCACATGGGCATTGCCCCAAATTAGACAGGAGGTAGAATTGTGAGCCGGATGAAGAATACAATCAAAATGTTGGTGGAGCAGTTGAAACCAGAAATGACGAATGAGTTGAAAGAAAGTGTACTGAACGATGTTGCCGAGACGGACGAGCCTGCAGTTGAAACGGCCAGTATTTACTTGGGGCCGAATCTGCCGGGAGGCCGTCTGCTGCAGTCAACGGTTTTCCGTTCAGGAGTGCCTGCCTATTTACAGTCTCTATATACTGAAATGCCGGAAGTAGCAGAGCTTACTGTTCAGGTTAAAGAAATTGCTGCTATTCAGGAACGTATTGTTAAGGCCGGAACAGCAGAATATGCAGCTTATCAACGGCTTTTAGGAAAGGGGAACTAATGAATGGCTTATAAACACGGAATCAACATTATTGAACAACCGACATCTGTCCTGGCACCAGCAGAGGCTGCAAGCGGCATACCGTTCGCGGTAGGTACAGCACCGATTCATCTGGCTTCTTCGGCCGCTCCGGTAAACACGCCGGTCTTGGCTTACACCTATGCGGATGCAGTAGCCGCTCTGGGATACAGTGATGATTGGACAAACTATTCGCTCTGCGAGCTGGTTCACTCCCATTTTGTATTGTATCAAAAGGCACCGCTGATATTGGTCAATGTCCTTGATCCTGCTAACCACAAAGTTACTGTTGCTCCGGCGGCAGTTAATGTTAATAACCGTGTTGCGATGCTAAATGATGAAGGAGTGCTGCTGACAACACTCAAAGTCAGATCTTCCGACGGTAATTCAACTTATGTGGCAGGTACGGACTTTACAGCAGCATTTGATGAAGATGGACGTGTGGTCCTTACAACAAAAGCAAGCGGAGCCATTGCGGCTAATACCGTGCAACTCTCCATCGGTTATGACAAGGTTAGCCCTGAGGCTGTCGATATGAATGATATTATTGGTGGTTTAACTTCCGGAGGCGATTACACCGGGTTCGAACTGATTAATCAGGTCTATCCTCGGTTCGGTATCCTTCCGGATTTGCTGCTTGCACCGGGCTGGTCTCATCTTCCTGCAGTCGCTGCGGTAATGAGAGCTAAAGCGGGAAATATTAACGGCAATTTTAAGGCAATGGCGCTTACTGATGTTGATCCTGCACAGTCCTACAGTGATGCAGGCGCTTGGAAGTCGGATAACAACTATAATGGATCACTTCAAATTGCCTCATATCCGATGCTTACCTTGGGAGAAAAGCAGTATCACTTTTCCACACAGCTGGCAGGGCTGATTACATCGACAGATACCCATAACGGTGGCGTTCCTTTCGTATCCCCGTCGAATAAAGCGCTTCAGGCTGACGGCACGGCACTCTCAGACGGAACAAGTCTATATCTTGGTATCGATCAAGTGAGTTACATGAACAGCCTCGGTATTATGACAGCTGTAAATCTAGGGACAAGCGGCTGGAAGGCTTGGGGAAACAACACGGGAGCATTTCCCGAATCAACGGATCCCAAGGACAGCTTTATTCCGGTCCGCCGCATGTTTAACTGGATCGGCAACAGCCTGATTCTGACTTATATGCAGAAGGTAGATGATCCGATGAACAAGCGGCTGATTGCTGCGGTTACGGACTCCGTAAATATTTGGTTAAATGGTCTCACCGCCTCCGGTGCGCTACTGGGCGGACGCGTGGAATTTAATGCTTCCGAAAATCAGGCGGCAGACCTGATGGCGGGTAAAATTACGTTCCATTTATACATCACACCGCCAGGACCGGCACAGGAAATCTCATTCCAGCTTGAGTACGACACAACATATTTGGCTGCACTAGTAGCCTAAGGAGGAACAACATGCCTAAAAGATCAGAACGGGTAATTGATTATTCGGTATTCCTGAACGGTACAAAATATCTGGGCACTGCTACTGCCACACTGCCGGAGATTACGTATCTAGTAGAAACCATTAAAGGTGGGGGGATAGCCGGAGAAATGGAGGCCCCTTCCCCTGGACAAACAGGTGCAATGAGCCTGGCTCTAACCTGGAGAACTATGGAAGCTGCTGCTGCTGAACTGCTGGCTCCGGTGAGTCATTCATTAGATTTGCGTGCATCCATTCAAACATTTGATACCTCGTCAGGCGAATATAAGGAGTCATCCCTTAAAGTTACAGTCCGTGCGAGACCGTTGGGACTGTCACTTGGAAATCTGGAGCCGGCCGCAACGATGGAAACGACTAATAATTTCTCGGTAAGTTATCTGAAGGTTGACCTGGATCAGGCTTCAGTACTGGAGATTGACAAGTACAACTATATCCATAAAGTGCATGGTAAGGATTATCTGAATGATACTAGAGCTAACTTGGCAATGAATTAAGGGGGCACTGAACAATGGACATTGAACAAAAAAATGTAAGTGAGGAGGCCACGGCGGAAGTTTACACTTTCGCCCGGCCTGTTACTTTTGAGGGGAACACTGTTGAATCCTTAAATATTGACTTTGACAAGCTGACCGGAGCAGATATTCTCGTCTGTGACCGCCAGTATCAGGCTGAAACGGCAAGACAAGGGGGAAGTGAACTGGTCAAGGAGACTAACAAAGCCTATCAGGCCTATATTGTGGCAAAAGCCGCCGGGGTGCATGTGGGATTGATCCGCGCACTTTCAGCAAAGGATTTCACTAAGCTGACCTTGAGGGCACAAAGTTTTTTGCTGCTATAGGCTGCGTGGGCGGCGGGGGGATCAAAGACCTCGCCGCTCTTTTGGCCATGAACACCTGCACTCCAATTCCGTATTTCCTCTCGCTGCCGCTGGGAGAAGTAGGCGATTGGGTAGAGCGGGTCGCCCGGCTGAAGGGAAGGGGGAAATAACACGTGGCAGGATCAAGCGGTGCAGCAGGCAGCACTAATATTATCTTTCAATTAAATGCGATCGTAACACCCGCCTTCCGCCGGTCGGTTGGACAGGCTGAAGACAGCGTACAAGAGATCGCCAGAATGGTTGAGGAGCTCTCGCGTCTTCCGGGATTTGAGAATCTGCGCCGGGATGCGGATGATGCAGACAATGTCGTAGACGATCTGAGTGAGAGTACCAGCGGACTCGGGCGATTGCTGGAAGGGATCCAGGAAAAAACAGATTTATTCTCCGAGATCAAAGAAGGTATAGAACCGCTCACGAAAATTATGGATGCGATGAACCAATCTGCAGATGCAATGGCTCAACTTCAGGCATCTACCGGGCTGACGGCAGAACAGATGGAAGAGATGGGGGAGATCTCTAACGATCTCTACCGGCAAAATTATGGCACGGGGTTTGAGGATTTAGGTGATTCACTGACACTTGTGAAGCAGGTGCTGCAGCAAAGCGGAGATGAGCTGGAGAAGACGACGCAGAATGCTATCACCTTCAGGGACGTTTTTAAAGGGGAGGTTCCTGATTCATTAAAAGCGGTCAATGCCATGATGCAGCAGTTTGGCATTACTTCCGAGCAGTCGTACAACCTGATGGCCCAAGGTGCACAGAAAGGGCTCAATAGTTCCGGTGAATTACTGGACACCGCCAGTGAGTACAGTGTTTATTTTGATAAAATGGGCTATTCGGCTGGTGAGATGTTCAGTGTATTCAGTACCGGTATAGAGCATGGGGCTACGTCCCTGAGCGGTGTAGCGGATGCCGTGAAGGAGTTCAGCACCGCGGTGACAGGTGACTCAGATTCGGTCAAAGAAGCTATTTACAAGCTGTTTGCACCGGAGCAGCTGGAGAAGTTCAGTGCAGCACTTGTAAAAGGTGGTACCAGATCCGCCGAATATGCCAATCTGCTAAAGGTTGCCGGAAAAAAGGCAGCAGATGTCCTGGTTAACGATTTGAATGCAGGCGGAGATTCCGCAGAACAAGCTATGAAGGAGCTCCAAAAAACGCTTGGCAGCGGGGAGGAGATCTTTAAAGGTCTCGCAGACGGCTCGCTATCCGGAAAACAGGCAATGGAGCAAGTGATTCAGAAGCTTAAAGAAATTAAAGACCCCATTGAACAGGCGCAAATTGCCGGTGAGCTGTTCGGCAGCCAGTTTGCGGATATGGGTAGTGATGCGATCCTTGCTCTGGGGAGTACCCGGAATCAGTTTGACATGACAAAGCAAACCATGGAAGAAGTGGCAGCAGTAAAATACAGTACTCTGACTCAGCAGTTTCAGGCAATTGGCAGGGAAATGATGACCGGGCTGATTATTCCGCTTGGTGAGAGTGTGATGCCGCTGCTTCAGGGCCTGGCGCAATGGATGAGCAGCAACAAAGAGCTGATGATGGTGCTCAGTCTGGCAGCTCCTGCAGCAGCAATCACAACTAACACGCTAAAAATCATCCAGGGCTTTAAAAGCATAGGCAGTGCCGCGGGCGGGGCAAGCGGAGCGGCAGGCGGTTTTGCCGGTGCACTGGGCCTGCTCACTAGCCCGGTAGGGATTGCTGTAGGTGCGCTGGGCCTAATCACAGCAGGTGTAGTGACTTATAAGAAGCATCAGGAAGAGGCACGGCTGGAATTGCTGAATATGGGTGACTCACTTGGCGAGGCCTATAACAACTATGAAGAGATTGATCAGGCAAGTAAGAGGAACCAAGAGCTTATTACCGAGTATGACCGGCTGACCCAAAAAATTAAAGAAGTCAAGACTCCGGCAGATGAATTAACGGAGGCCAGAAGAAAACTGCAGTCGGTTGAGCAAGAGCTGATCCAAATGAATCCGGATATTTTATCCGCAGAAGGCTCTAAAAACAGCAAGTTCCGGGAACAGCTGGATTTGGTTGAAGATATTTATGCTTCCCGGAAGGATATGAGCAAGCGGGAGATCGAGCATGATGCACTCGAGGCTAAGGGGAAAATGCCGGAGCTTGAGGATCAGTATTCAGAACTGACTGCGAATCTTGATAAGCAGAATGCTGCATATGAAAAAGCAAAAGTGTCTTACCGGGATTATTTAGAGTACATGAACCAAATCACAAAAATAAATGACAGCAATGCCAGCGATGAACAAAAAGGGCAGCAGCGGAATGCTTTAGCTACGGAAATTGAGAAGTCCACTGGTAAGGATTACAGTAGCAACTGGGCAACTCTTCAATTCGATTACGCAGATATTGCAGAGTCATTTGATAGTTACAATGCCAAGCTTGAAAAGACTCAAAGTGAATTGAATGAAGCACAGCAGAGCTTTGCTTCTTATTATGATCTGCAGAGACGTCTGGTTGAAATAGATCTGGGCGGCTCATTGGAAGAGAAGGCACGGAAGTACAATGAGTTATCCAGTGCGGAAAAAGATCAGTTTAATCAGGCAATGAGTGATATGGCAATATTAAACCAAGAAGTGGACATGCTACCGGATGCCAAAAAGATTAATCTGCAACTAATTTGGGAACAAACCGGACAGGTTCCTGATTTCAGTCTTTCGGATGAAGACTGGCAAGTGCTCCATAAGACGATGAAGGAAGACGGCTCACCCGATTTGAGGACTGTAGCTGGCCAGAAGCTAAACCGGTTGGCTCAACATGATCCCGGCTTCGAAGGATACGCCGACGGGGGGATCGCCACACGCCCTTCTATCTTTGGTGAGGCTGGTCCGGAGATAGCCATTCCGCTCAATACTAAACCACGCTCCCGCTCGCTTTTGGAGAAAGCTAATGATCTGATGGGCTATTCCAGCTCCAATAACGTAAATGAAGGGAACATTCAGGTGACCTGGGCTCCCCAGGTTACTATTCAAGGCGGAACTCCTTCTATTGCAGCTGAGGTGGCCAAAGCAATACAGGATCAGCAGCCGGCATTTGAGCAGCGGTTTCAGCGGATGATTCAGCAGCAAAGGCGGGTGAGCTTCCAGTGATCTATAAGTCAGTACAAGGTGACACCTGGGATAGTATTGCTTTTAAGCTGTACGGCGATGAGTATTTGATGACGCTGCTGATCAGCGCTAATCCGAAGCTTGCGCAGACCGTAATTTTTTCCGGGAATGTCGCAGTCACCGTTCCGGATAAGCCTGCAGATGTCTCAGATACACTTCCGCCTTGGAAAAGGGAGGGATAGACTTGGAACTACCGCAAAATGCCCGCAGAGCAATGCTGGTGCTTCAATATAACGGGAAAGATGTCACGCAGGATATTGCCGACTCGCTAACTGATTTTCAATATAGTGATGCCGCTTCTGGACAGCTTGACGATATCTCTATTTCTCTGGAGGATGCGGCGCGCAACTGGCAGGGACCCTGGGCACCAGCCGAAGGGGATTCCATCAAGGCTACAATCCGGACTATGAACTGGGATGGGCCTGGTGAGATTAAAAAGCTGCCGCTCGGGACATTTGAAGTGGACAGCATTGAGTTTAGCGGACCGCCGGATACGGTGGCGATCAAGGCTGTATCCCTGCCGATTACCTCGGAGATCCGTATGCAGCGCAGCTCGCGCAGCTGGGAAAAGACGAATCTAAAAACGATTGCTGCGCAAATTGCCAAACGTGCCAAACTGGAGCTGGTATACGAAGCCCAGGATAATCCGTCATATGATCATCTGGAGCAGACACGGCAGTCGGATCTGGGCTTTTTATTAGAGACAGTAACCCGTGAAGGAATTGCCATTAAGGTATCCGGCGGCAATCTGGTACTGTTTGATGAATCTGTATTTGAGAAAAAGGCGCCGATTGCTACTATCACCAGAGGTAAGGATAATGTGACGGGGTTTGGATTCTCAGTGAATACGGCGTACTCCGCATACAGGGCATGCACCGTAATATACACACCGCCCAATGACAAGGGAACGGTGCAGGCAATGTTCGTCCCTGAGGGTGCTCCAAAAACCGGTCCGGTGCTGAAGATAACTGAGCAGGTTGACGATGAGGCTGCCGCTTTACGGCTGGCCCGCAAAAGGCTGCGGGAGTCCAATAAGGAGGGCGGCAGAGGAACGCTGTCCCTGATGGGCGATATAAGAATGGCTGCCGGATTAACGATTAATGTTAAGGGCTGGAAGCGGTTTGACGGCAAATATATTATCGAATCTGCCAGGCATGTGATCGGTAGCAGCGGCTATACAACAGAGCTTGAGATCAGAAAGGTATTGGGGTGGTAGACATGATTTTAATTGGACAAGTCTCCACAGCAGATCCGTCCTCCTGCAGCGTGCGGGTCACCTTTCCGGAACGGGACAACCTGGTGTCTGCTCCGCTTCCGGTCATTATGCCGGGCGGATGGGGACACGGAAATACTGTTCCGCAGCCGGGGGAGACTGTTCTTTGCGTGATATTGGAGAACAGCTATTCCGCCGGCTTTTGTCTGGGAACCTACTATGGATCAAAGGAAACAGCTCCAGGTAACAGGAATCAGCATGGCGTATGGTTTGAGGACGGCAGCTTTGTATATTATGACCGCAGTGCACGCCAACTTGTTATTAAAGCCTCCGGCGGCATGAAAATTGAAGGGGATTTAACGGTTACCGGTAATGTTGTCAGTTCAGGAGGTGTAATGTGAGCGGAACTGCGACGGAGAATTATACGATTGGAGCATTTGGACCTGTAATATTTATGGTTGACCAAGAAAAAGACAAGATTCTGACCTTCCAGGACCTGACACGGAGCAGTGCAGGCCGATGGACGCAGCATGATATCCTGGGGAAAAAACCTAAAAAAGAATGGCTGGGACCGGGAATTGATTCAATCTCCTTTACTATGCGTCTTGTTTTGAGCCGTGAACTCAATCCCCGGGCCGAACTTGACCGTCTTACAGAACTGGAGCGTGCAGGCAGGGCACTCCCGCTGGTTATAGGAAACAAGGGTCTGGGTACAGGACTATGGGTAATAACAAGCCTGTCTCAGGCATGGGAGCATATCGACAACAGGGGGCATGTCTATGCTGCAACAGTTGATATTGCATTGGAGGAGTATGTGAAATGATATTTATTTTGGATATGACGCAACCTTCCGTCATTAATTTTGCGCCGGCTACGATTGCCGAAGAGGTGGAGCAGAACATACGTACGATTCTGACCACACCCCTTGGCAGTACACCGTTAGCCCGCAGCATCGGGCTGGATTTCGGCAGCCTGGATACGCCATATCCCTTTAGGAAAACTCGCATGATGAGTGAAATCATATCTGCCGTGACGGAACAGGAACCACGGGCCCAACTTACAGAGATCACTTTTAAAGAAGGACTGCCAGATGCTTTAGCCGGGCACTTACGGGCAGTAATAAAGTACATCTTAAAGGAGGAGGTGGTATGACTTGGCACAAGCTGTAGAATTACCGGATATCCAGTTTGCTGCTGAAGAGGCGGCTGAAATCCAGCAAAACATAATTTCTGTATATGAAGGCCTGACCGGCCGAACACTGCAGCCTGCCGATCCGGTACGGCTGTTTTTATCTTCGCTGGCTGCTATTATCGTCCAGCAGAGGGTGCTTATAAACCAGACGGCCAAAAGTAACCTGCTCCGCTATGCATCCGGCATACAGCTTGATCATATGGGGCTATTTCAGGGGGCTGAGCGTTTATCGGCTTCCGCCGCGATCACTACTATGCAATTTACATTGTCAATTCCGTTGTCTTTCCCTATTGCGGTTCCGCAGGGAACAAGAATTGGAGTGCAGGGAGGCGACGGCTCTATTTTTTTTGTAACAGAGGAATATTTGGAGATACCTGCAGGGGGGACGGCCGGTGCGGTATCGGCAGTATGCTCGTCACCAGGTACAACAGGGAACGGCTTCTTGCCGGGACAACTTAATGTTCTGATGGACCAGCTTCCCTTCATACAGTCCGTAGCCAATCTGACGGCAACCACTGGCGGAGCGGAAAAAGAGTCGGACGAGGCATTCAGGGAGCGGATCCGGACTGCTCCGGATTCCTACAGCACAGCCGGACCGCAGGGGGCATATGAATATTGGGCAAAATCCACTTCCGCGGCCATTTTGGACGTACATGCCTTTTCCCCGGGGAATGGAAAGGTAACAATTGTCCCTCTGCTTGCCGGCGGGCAGATTCCGGGGCAGAATGTGCTTGACGCTGTTGCCGAGACCCTGGAAGACCGGGGAATTAGGCCATTAACGGACCAGGTGACGGTAACGGCTCCGACTTCCGTACCCTACAATACCAACATAACCTATTACATCAGCCGCAGCAGAGTCTCTGAAGTGCCCGCTATACAAGCAGCGGTCACCTCCGCAGTTGCTGCTTATCAGCTCTGGCAAAAGTCCAAGCTTGGACGGGATATCAATCCCTCAGAATTAATCGCACGTGTCATGACTGCCGGCGCATTGCGGGTGGTGAATGCTGCACCGGTGTATACGGCTTTAACGGCAACACAAGTTGCGCAGGAGGGTATGACAACTATCAACTATGGGGGGCTCGCCGATGATTAACATTCAAAAGGCAAGCCTGCTTGACCTGCTGCCCTCTCCGCTGCGGAACGATCCGGCTATGTCAGCGGCAGCCATTTCACTGGACACGCAGCTGCAGGAAACGACCGCTATGATAGCGGCGCTGGATATCTTCGGACGGTGGACGGAGTGGACGGAGGCCGAAACCGACGAGCTGGCTGTTCAATACCGGCCGCCCTATTATGATCCAGACTTGCCGCTGGAGCAAAAAAGGCTGCTGGTTAAGACATCGATTCCATTTCACCGGCAAAAAGGGACTGCAGCCGCTGTCGAAGATCTTATCGCTATCTTGTTTGGGGAGGGGGCTGTAGAAGAATGGTGGGAATATGGAGGAGATCCCTACCACTTTCGTGTCGTTACCAATAATGCGGATGTCACGGCCGCACGGGCACGGGAGTTTATAGATGCAGTAGATGCGGTAAAGCGTATCTCTGCCGTGCTGGATAGCGTTACTATTTCTCAATCGGAAGGGCTGCCGCTGTATATCGGCGGTTTTTTGCATTTCGGAGAACAAATTACGATTTAAGGAGGGACTACAGTGGCAGTATTTGGCGGAATGATATTAACCAACAAGGGCTTGGCGCTCCAAGGAAAGGCGCAGGCGGGCGCACAGCTGAATTATACGAGGATTGCAGTCGGTGACGGCTCACTGAGCGGACAGTCCATACCGGCGCTTAACGGACTGATTTCACCTAAGAAAACACTGCCCGTTAAGAGATTGCGGACGCAACCGCCCAACAAAGTAATTGTGGGTACAGTTTTATCCAACGCGGAAATCACTGCAGGATTTTATTTTCGTGAGGTAGGTGTTTTCGCGCAGGATCCGGATGCAGGAGAAATTTTATATGCTTATGCCAACTCGGGAGTTACGGCAGATTATGTAGCCCCCGGCGGCGGGACGGATATCATCGAGAAGGTCTTTGATTGCATTGTAACCGTAGGCACAGCAGCCAATATAACGGCAACCATGGATCATTCGCTAGTCTTTGCCCGGGAATCAGATGTTAACGCTAAATTTGACCCGTCAGCGGGACATAAGCACACAGGTGCCGCCGGTGATGCTCCCAAGATTACTTCGTCGGGGTTGGCTGACTCTTCCGTAGGGACAGTACAGCTGGGGGCAAAGGCGGTTACGCAGGCGAAAATCGGAGATAAAGCCGTCGGAACTGCGCAGCTTGCCGATGGGGGAGTAACGGATGCGGTGATCGGAAGCCGGACTTTATCCGACGTAACTGCCCCGTCTGTGGATACAGGTTCACTTACAGCGCTTTTTTCCGGTTTAGCCAACATGATCAAGCAGACGACGGGCGGAGCAACCTGGCGTACACTTCCAGTCATGACGATTGCGGCCATTAAAGCGCTTCTTGACGCAGCAACTAATGCAGCAACGGCTTCAACGCTTATAAAACGGGATGCATCAGGACGTGCTCAAGTGGCCGCTCCATCTGCTGCAGCTGATATTGCCCGAAAGGATACAGTTGATACAGCTATCAGCACGGCGGCGGCAGATGCCGGCTCAAAAGCTTCGGCAGCTCAGACAGCTGCGATAGCTGCGGCAGCAACGGATGCAACAGAGAAAGCGAATGCGGCTCAGGCAGCTGCTATAAGCGCGGCGGCCAGTGATGCCTCTACCAAAGCTAATGCTGTTCAAACTAATTTGACTGCCCATATCGGCTCCGGTGGAGCTGCACATGCAGATGTGACTACAACTACTGACGGTTTTATGATTGCTGCTGACAAAGTAAAGCTTAACGGCATAGCCGCAGGAGCCAATGCTTATGTTCATCCCAACCATACCGGAGACGTTACCAGTTCGGGAGACGGCGTTACCGCTATCGCCCCGGGTGTCATAGTCGATGCTGATGTAAATAGTGCCGCAGCCATCGGCTGGTCTAAGATAAATAAAACAGGCTCCTCGCTTGCAGACTTAGGAACCAAATCGGCAGCCGACTTAACCAGCGGCACCTTGCCGGCAGCCCGCCTACCTGCAGTAAGTGGCGATATTACAATGGCTGCGGGTACGGGGACAGCAGCGATTACAGCTGGTGCTATAGTAGATTCAGACATCAATTCTTCAGCGGCTATCGGATGGTCAAAAGTCAATTCTACTGCGGCCATCTCAGACGTTGATGTATCAACAACAGCAGCCATTGGCTGGAGTAAAATTAACAAAACAGGAGCTTCCTTGGCTGATCTGCCTACGCGATCCGCCGGGGATCTGTCCAGCGGTACGCTGCCTGCGGCGCGTCTTCCGGCAATTTCTGGAGATATAACAATGGCTGCGGGAACCGGAGCAGCAGTGATCACTGCAGGAGCTATCGTCAATGCTGATGTCAACGCGGCTGCAGCAATTGATGCTTCTAAAATCGGGACAGGTGTCGTAAATAATACGGAATTTGGTTATTTGGACGGGGTGACAAGCGGAATTCAGGGGCAGATAAACAGTGTAGTGAAAAAATCTGGTGATACTATGACAGGAACGTTGGCAGGTCCAAAATTTGAGGCAACTGCGGCAGCCGGTCTTTCCCATCGGGTTTCCGGTGATACGGTAGGCCTCACTCTATACAGATCAGGTACAAATGATTATCAAATCCGGGTAAATGACACAGGAGCAAATGTTCAGCAGGATACGGCCAAACCATCCGTAGTATTGGCTTTAGACGCAACAGCAGCATCTCCAACAGCTCGGTTTTGGTATAGACCTCCTGGTGGAGACAACAATTCCTGGCTCAACTCCTGGGAGATCAATTCCTTGTCGGGAGACATGTACACCAAGGATAAAAATGCCATGGTTAAAGGTGTCGCTGCAAGAACGACCGCAGATATAACCTATTATGTCCGCACAGACGGAAACGATATGAATACGGGGTTAGCAAACACGGCAGCCGGAGCATTTAAAACGATAACCAAAGCACTGTCTATGGTTCCGCAAGTTGTTGATCATACCGTTATTATTTATGTTGCAGCAGGAACTTACACCGAAGCTGTGAATGTTCAAGGGTTTACCGGCCGTGGATCACTGAACATAAGTGGTGCGACCGCTGCCACTACTACCCACAACGTTACTGGTGGAGTATCTTCCGCAAGAAACTTGTGCCGTATTTCAATTGTCGGATTGAGAAGTACAACTACTACTACACATGCATTTTATGTTATTGGATCAAATGAGACATTTTTTCAATATTGCAGCGCAGATGTAACCACTTCACAATTTGCCCTTTATGTCGAATCTGCAAAAGTATATTTCTGCAATAGTATAATCACCGGAAGAAGCAATATAGCTGTATACGCTCATGTGAATGGTGAGATCTTCGTCCAGGAATGCAACGGATCTTCCAACAACATAGGTCACCAAGCTTCATATGGGGGCAGAATTCACATAAATGGATCTTTTATAAGTTCTACTATTAAGAAAAATACGTCTGAAGGTGGGATAGTCACTGATGGAGCGGGTGCCACAAATCCGTGGGGAGATAATACAACACAGTATAGAACAGCTGCAGCTGGTGCGCTCGCTACTGCAGGGCAAGCAGTTGGTACGGGCGTATTTACTAAAATCAATTATGGCGTAGAATTTATTGACTATTTAGGTGAGTGGAATCTATCAACAGCCACATTTGTTCCGCAGCAATCTGGACAATACCAACTAACATCTGTAATTGCTATTCCGGGTATGCCCGGCGGATATTGGGCACAAGTATCTATTTTTAAAGACAGCAAAGAGGATCAGTGTTTGGCAAGAGGTATGAACTCAAATACGAATGATTTAATCGTGTCTGGTAGCATAACAACGGATTTAGTAGCGGGTCATTCTTACTATTTCGGGATTTATCATAATTCCCCATCGAGCATCAACCTTTCTACTGACGGACATTACTGTCATTTTAGAATAGTAAGAGTTTCATAAAATGGAGGAGAGGAATACAAAAATGAACATAGCATTAGCAATCATGCAATTATACCCGCAAGCAGTTCCAATGCAGGATTTCATTGTTCAAGACAACGGACCTGAGCCTGTCCTGAGACTGGGGGCTGAAGAGAAGGGCCTCATTTGTTATGAAATCAGGCCTCCAGCGGACAATGAGGTGTTAGTAGAGGGTATTCATTACCGTTACGGTACTGATTATAATCTGCTAACGGAAGGGGAGGATTACGATATTATTGAGCGTGGCCCATACATCGCTGTCTGGAACATGGATCAGCCTCAGCCAACAGAGTTAGAGCTACAGGCAGCCTGGGAAGCTTACGAAGAAGCGGAGGCAAGCAGGCCGCCGGTCATAACGGAAATGGAGCGGCTGCAAATGCGGCTGGATATGGCTGAATTGACCTCTATCAGCTTGATGGATGCTTTAGTGGCGATGATATCTCCAGCGGAAGGAGATGAATGACGATGTATTCTTTCGTGCTGAACATGTGGATTATACGTAAAGTAACGGATTTACAAGTTCGATCGTATTGCCCTTTGTTCCTCAAATCTTCCGAGGTAGATCATATTCTTGCAACGCCTCAGATTGACCAAGTTAAAGAATAATAATTTTCTACGCTGTTACAGGCGTTTTTATTTTGCCCCTGGTTTTCCGGGGGCTATTTACATTTAGAAAGGGAAGGAAAGGAGATGGAGGATGGGGAGCAATGATTTATCCAACCTGGAAAAGTTGCTGCCACTGGCAGAGAAGTATGGCCTGGCATATATAGTCGCACTGATTTTGCTGATAATAGTGATCACAATTGTAAGATCCATCGTTAAGGGCAGCCTGGTGCCGCGAGAACTGCTTGACCGCGCCGAAGAGGATCGGGATCGGCTTCAGGCAATTCTGGACAAAGAGCGGGCAGACTTTATGGCTCCGACGCTTGAAGTGCTGCAAAGGCTGAAAATTGATCATGCTGCTGTTAACAGCAACGATGAGGATAGGGGAGGATAACGTGCTGAGTAATTGGATCAAACGTCTATCACCCCGGCATAAAGAAAAAGAGAAGGAACTGCATCGGGCATCCATTGGGGTTACAGTTTCAATACGGCATTATAAAAATGCATCCAGAGAAATTCAGGATGAGATCGAAAACAATGGATTTGCCGAATTTTTAATTTACGATCGGGGTGTTAATCGTGGAGGTCACTGATTATGTATTGTTATTTGCATACGGAATATCATTCATCTGTGCGCTGCTGCTTATAGCCGCGCTTTTCTTGTACTTCCGGGGGAGATTTCGCAGCCGGGTCGTGAGTCTCTTTATGCTGGCTGCATTTTTCTTCTTGGGCGCTTATACGGTCAAGATGGCTGTAGCATTCTGGATCAGATTCAGCAGCCTATCTGGTGACTCCGCTGTCTGTGTAGCAATCCAGTCTCAAGTCTGGGCACTGGCACAGCTCGGAACAGCATCAGGACTGCTAATTCTTACAGTACTCATGTATACACGGCTAAAGGATCTGTTCCTGGTGCTGCCGGAAAGCAGGCAAAAGGAGGGGAAAAAAGCAAATGAGTAAAAAGTACACTAAAACAGCATTTTTTAAACTTTTAATTCCTACAGTTATTCAGGTGCGTTGCGAAGGAAGTGAAATTTTGCCCAGTGTTCGTCTGGCTCAAAATTGGTTGGAAACAGGCGGCACAATAAATAGCTGGAACAACCTTGGCGGCTATAAGGTCGGTTCCGGAGCAGCAACACCCTTTTGGAATGGTAGCAGCGTTAATACCAAAACGTGGGAAGTATATGACGGAGTAAAGGTTAATACATCGGCCAACTGGCGGGCTTACTCAAGCATTTACAATTTCTATAAGGATCAGGATCTTCTGTTCGGCAAAACCAGGTATGATCGCGTGCGTGAGGCCATGACGCCGGAAGATCAGACTGCCGCGCTATACAAATGTGGTTATGCTACCGATCCGGATTATGCCAGTAAGCTTATGAGTATTATCCAATCAAATATCTTGACACAGTATGATGTGCAGGCGGAGGAGGCGGAGGAATTGCGTGTAGAGGAAAGAAAACGTATTGAGAAGCTGGAGGCAGCAGTTGCAGCATTGACCAAAAGTAAGGATACCCTTAAAGAGGGATACACACGACAGGAGGCTACTTTCAAGGATCAGGCAAATCAGATTAAGGAATTAAGCACCACATTGCTGGGACTTACGGACACTTCCCCTCCAGTATGGGCTGAAGATGCGTTACAGGCTTTTGCTAATACACCGTCAGTACTGAATGGTTCCCCTGTAATGGATACACCGCACAAGGCCACATACACCGAGGCAAGGCTGATTACGATTTTATATCGTCTGGGGCTGGCGGCTATGCAGAACGGAGGGGAATAACCTTGGGAAATGTATATCAAAACATTATAGATAATGTGCTGAACCTGCATTTAAAGATAAGGATGCAGCAGGCAGGCTAAATGAAGCCATTCCTATATGTATCTGATAAGCTCAGAAAAGCAATGGAAATCCCCCGGCTAAGAGGCTAAATATGCATATTCCGATTCACACTGAAAACTTTAACCCAAAATGGATAAAAGTGTTGACTTCAGCGTTAGATCGCTTATACTATTCCATATAAGAATAGTTGGAATTGACGGAATATGCGTTTTTTATATATTAGGATGGAGGAGTACAAATGAATCTGCTTGAGAAAGAAGATTTGATTAAAGTTAAGGCTGAGGAACTGGAGAATGCTTCGCCGGAGGAAATTATCCGCTGGGCGGTAGAGACTTTTCCCAACATCACTTTTGCCTGCAGCTTCGGTGCTGAGGATGTAGTGCTTGTAGATATGCTGCAGAAGGTAAGCCCGTCAACAGATGTGTTCTATCTGGATACAGATTTCCATTTTAAAGAAACCTATGAGACCAGAGATGTTATGGCTGACAAATACGGGATGGAGTTTGTCCGGGTATCGCCGCAAATTTCTGTTGATGAGCAGATCCAGCAATACGGTGATAATCTCTGGAGTGTTGATCCTAACCAGTGCTGCGCGATCCGCAAGGTTGAGCCGCTGACCCGGATCCTGTCACAATATGAAGCATGGATTACCGGTATCCGCCGTGATCAGGCGCCAACCCGTGCCAACTCCAAGAAGGTAGAATACGACTATAAATTCGGTCTTGTAAAGTTTAATCCGATCGCTGACTGGACATCTGAGGACGTATGGAATTATATCCGCGCTAACAATGTGGTGTACAACCCGCTGCATGACCGTAACTTCCCGAGTATCGGCTGCGAACAATGCACCCGTGCTGTAATGCCTGGTGAAGACCCGCGTGCCGGCAGATGGTCAGGTAACGAGAAGACAGAATGCGGACTGCATAAATAATTCAGCACTCATATAAATGTTAACATACAGGAGGAGAGTACCCAGATGACGTCTATACTTCCACACGGAGGAACACTGATTCAGCGTATTGTGGAGGGAGCGCAGAGAGAAGAGCTGCTGCAGCAAGCCTCACAGAACAAGTCGATTGCAATTAATACATGGACAATATCCGATCTCGATCTGATTGGTGTAGGGGCCTTTTCCCCGCTTACCGGCTTTTTGAATGAAGCGGATTATCATTCCGTAGTTAACAATATGCGCCTTTCTGATGGTACTGTGTGGAGTATTCCGGTTACGCTTGCCGTACAGGATGAAGTTGTGTCCGGTCTTTCAGTGGGGGATACTGTTTCTCTTATCGGTGAGGAAGACGGCGTCATTTACGGGCTGCTCGATGTAGAGAGTATTTACAGTGTGGACCAGCAGGCCGAAGCCCAGAATGTGTTCAAAACAACTGATCCGGCTCACCCTGGTGTAAGCAAGCTGCTGGCACGTCCGTCAACTTACGTAGGAGGACCTATCAGAGTGCTTAACCGCCCGCAGCCGGAGAAGTTTGGAGAGTTCTATTTTGACCCTGCCGATACCCGGAAAATCTTCGCTGAGAAGGGCTGGAGAACGGTTGTAGGCTTCCAGACACGTAACCCTGTCCATCGTGCCCATGAGTATATCCAGAAGTGTGCTATGGAGGTTGTGGACGCCCTGTTCCTCAATCCGCTGGTGGGTGAGACCAAGTCGGATGACGTGCCGGCCAACGTTCGGATGAAAAGCTATCTGGCGCTGCTGGAGAACTACTATCCTGCTGACCGGACCTTCCTGGGCGTGTTCCCGGCCGCAATGCGTTATGCAGGACCGAGAGAAGCTATTTTTCATGCTATGGTCCGCAAAAATTACGGCTGCACACATTTCATTGTCGGCCGTGACCATGCCGGAGTAGGTGACTACTATGGTACTTATGAGGCACAGCAGATTTTCTCGAATTTTACAGCCGAAGATCTGGGGATTACCCCGCTCTTCTTCGAGCACAGCTTCTTCTGCGTAAAATGCGGAAATATGGCTTCCAGCAAAACCTGCCCGCATCCGGCCGATCAGCATCTGACCTTATCCGGTACCAAGGTGCGCGGACTGCTCCGTGAAGGGAAATGCCCTCCTCCTGAATTTACACGGCCTGAGGTCGCGGAAATTCTGATTGAGGGGATGTCCGAACAGGTCCACGCCTAAATGATATAGCCAGTACTATTTGGCCCTCTTGTCCCATATAGATGAGTAGAATCTATCGGGACGAGGGGGTCTTTGTTATGTCTGGCCGGAAGAAAGGGAAGGTCTCGGTCTGGATTGCCTGGAGCAGCATTAAAAAAAGCATGTTAGGGATCTTTCTGCTGGCCGTAATGATCGGGATTATAGCCTATGATATGCCTACTGCCAAAACGCTGAACTACTGGAGCCTGCCACTGTCGGGCAAAATTATTGCAATCGATGCCGGGCATGGCGGTCCTGACGGGGGAGCGGTCAGCAAGGACGGGCTGATCGAGAAGGATATCAATTTGTCCGTTTCCCTCTATTTACGGGATTACCTGCAGCAGGCGGGTGCGATTGTGGTCATGACGCGCGAGGGGGATTATGATCTTGCCGGGGAAGGGACAAAGGGCTACTCCAAGAGGAAAACAGAGGATCTGAAGCAGCGGGTCAGAAGCATTGAGGAGAAAGGGGCTGACCTTTTTATAAGTGTACACATGAACAGTGTGCCTTCTAACCGCTGGAGCGGGGCGCAGACCTTTTATTACCAGGCAAATGACGGCAATAAGGCACTGGCGGGCTTTATTCAGGATGAGCTGCGGACAACGCTTGAGAATACAACCCGTGTGGCCAAAACAGTGAATACGGTGTATCTGCTGAAAATGCTGAAGATGCCCGCGGCGCTGGTCGAGGTAGGCTTTCTTTCACATCCTGAAGAATCGGCCCTGCTTGGAGATGATGTGTACCAGCGGAAGGTGGCCACCAGCATTTACAGGGGGATTCTGCGCTACGCATCGGAGCAGCCTTGACGGGGACTACTAATCTGCTGAGGGGTAATGGTATAATAAGAACAATAAACCGGAGCCTTACCCGTCCGGAACGAAACAGAGGTGCTCTCGATGCAGACCAGGGAACAAATTCAGGAGCTTTTGCAGCCGCTTAAAGACCAGGAATCCGGAAAAAGCCTTATTGATCTGCAGCTGATCCGCGACATTATGGTTAAAGAGGACAGGATCTCGTTATCCATTGTATGTCTTGAGGAAGAGGATGCAAGCCGGATGGAGCTGGAGCAGAAGGTGCGTGATCTGCTTACCGAAAGCGGTGTGGAGAACATCCATATCCGCTTGCGCAATGCAACCGACTATGAGCGCTCTATTTTGCGTACAGAAGGTTCTCCGGACAAGCCGGAGCAAGAAGAGGGTACAGCGCTAAAAGGGCATGCAGCAGGCCTTGAGGACCATGAGCTGCTGGATGAGAACTCCGGCGTGAAGTTCATTGCTGTGGCCAGCGGCAAGGGCGGTGTCGGCAAATCGACAGTCACAGTTAATCTCGCAGTAGCCCTGGCACGTAAAGGTAAAAAAGTGGGCCTAATTGATGCCGACATCTACGGATTCAGCATTCCGGATATGATGGGCATTGAGGA
Source organism: Paenibacillus sp. FSL R7-0345 (assembly GCF_038595055.1). Lineage (NCBI taxonomy): Bacteria > Bacillati > Bacillota > Bacilli > Caryophanales > Paenibacillaceae > Paenibacillus > Paenibacillus sp. FSL R7-0345. Next base: position 6,300,246 of record NZ_CP152002.1, on the reverse strand, counting down.
AGGGCCGGTAGTCGAGGAAGGAACGATTATTCCTGTAGAACGCTTCGGGGTTAAAGTCATGTCTATGGGCTTTTTCATCCGTGAAAATAGTCCGGTCATCTGGCGGGGGCCGATGCTCGGCAAGATGCTCCGCCAGTTCTTTAGTGATGTAGGCTGGGGTGAGCTTGATTATATGCTGCTGGATCTTCCGCCAGGTACAGGCGATGTGGCGCTGGATGTTCACCAGATGCTTCCGCACAGCAAAGAGATTATTGTGACTACCCCGCATGCCACTGCGGCCTTTGTAGCGGCCAGAGCGGGCTCTATGGCGCTGCAGACGGAACATGAAATCCTTGGGGTTATTGAGAACATGGCCTATTATGAATGCTCCTCGTGCGGCAAACGGGATTACATCTTCGGACGCGGAGGCGGAGCGAGACTGGCGGAGACGCTGCATACAGAGCTGTTGGCCCAGGTACCGCTTGGTGCGCCGGACAACCATATCTCCGAGCCTGACTTTTCACCATCCGTTTATAAAGAGGAGACTGCGACGGCGCAATTGTTTGCCGAGGTTGCAGACAAGCTGATTGCAAAATTTGAATAACCAGCCCGTATTAAAAATGTGCAGAAACACCAAAAGAGGCTTATCCACATCATAAGGATAAGCCTCTTTTTCTGGATTAAGAGCCGGAGTCATCTCCGCCTTCCTGCTTCGAACTGTCGCCTCCGCTTCCCTGATCACCGCCGGAGCCGCTGTCCTTTTCTCCGCCTTTCTTCTGAACCTTAGGCTGGAGCTCGTCCTGCACGACTGTTTTGAGCAGCCCCAGCACTTCCATACGGAAGAGCGGATTCTGCATCGCTTCCTGCATAATGGTCATGGACTGCTTGCGGTAGTCTGATGTCTTTGTAAGATCCAGGAACATTTTCATCATTTCAGGCGATTTCATAATTTCTTCAATTGATTTCTGATAAGTCGGATCCTTGATCAGCTGCAGATGCAGCTCCTTGCTCTGGCTGTTGATGGCTTTGGCGAACTCACCGGCAAAGGTCGGATCGGTCATAATCTTTTCGATTTCCTTCTGGTACTCCGGTGCAGTGATCGTATCCTTAACCGCAATCCGGATCTGCTCATTGGTCTGCAGCGGCATCATTTTCATGCTTAACCCGCTTACACTGCTTCCTTCCGATCCGCTGCTTGAGGTTAGTGCCTCCTCGACTGCTTTTTTACCTTCATCGCTTTTTAATATATCGACAACCATTGTCTTCATTTCCTTATATCCCATCTGACTGGAAGAACTGCTCTGTTCTCCTCCACAGGCTGTTAAGGTGAGCACCAGGCTTAATGCCAGGCCTCCAGACAACAAACTCCTCCACTTCATTGGCGCTGCCCTCCTTTGTAGGAATCCTGAGGGTAGTATGCCGCACGGGTGCACAGGATATGTCGCGGTTATGATGGTTTTTTGACGGTAAGCTTGGTAAAATAAATCTGACACTGGGGAGGTGAAGTGGCTGAGTATAAGAAAATGGTATCACCTGTTCTGGACCACACTTCTGGTAGGGGCTGCCTCAGCCGGGCTGGCGGGACTTATGCTGCAGATTGTGAATGGCGGCATAGATTTCAAAAGCACAGCGGATCTGCTGCTGTACCTGCTTATTCTGCTTGGTTCCGGAATGCTTGTTAGCGTTTACGCACAGCTGGGATTTTTCGCGTACCTGATTCTTAATTACATGGGCAATGGTGTGTTTTCCCGTAAAGTGTGGCAGTACATACAGCTTGTGTTGGCTGTGCTGGCGCTGCTCGAGCTTATATTCCTGAGGGCCTTTGTCGGAGCTGAAAGAACAGGAAGCTCTGATCTGATCCTGGGAATAGGCATTCTGCTTACAGCCGTCGTTGTGTCTTATTTCAAAGTGCAGAGCACAAAGGCAGCTGCTGCGATTCCGACCTTTTTCTTCATGACAGCCATCACCATTGTGGAGACGATAGGCGTGCTCCAGATTGGTGTAGACAGTGCAACCTTGTTTATTGTGGTTCCGCTGATTGCCTGCAATGCATTCCAGATTTTAAGACTGCATGCCATCCTTAAACCGCTTAACCCTCAGCTCTCATAAACATACAATATGCAAAAACCCCAGTGCTCATAATGAGACCGGGGTTTTCTTGTTCGTTCCAGTGCGATTAAAATGAAAACAGTAAGGTTAATCTTAAAGAACAGCTTACATAAAGCTAATGGCTGCAACGCCGTTCGTAAACCGAAATCAGTAAGCAAGGAGGGGCATATATGAACATCAAGCGCTATATGATAAAAGACACAAGTGAAAACATTTTAAGAATGCTCGATCCGTCAGAACGCGGTGATTTTGACTCGAAAGAGGAAGCCGCGGCCAAAATGGAAAAGCTGAAGGAGCGCCTGGCCGAGCTGCAGGATATTCTGTTTGCCCAAAAGAAGCACTCGCTGCTCGTTATTCTTCAGGGGATGGACTCAAGCGGAAAGGATGGAACGGTAAAGCATATCTTTTCCGGCATTAATCCCCAAGGGTTTATCGTTACCAGCTTTAAAAAGCCGTCACTGGAGGAGGAGGCCCACGATTTCCTGTGGAGAGTGCATATGAAGACTCCGCCAAAAGGTTATATTGCTGCCTTCAACCGCTCCCATTATGAGGATGTGCTGGTTCCCCGGGTGCATGGCAGCCTGAAAAAAGACGATATGAAACGCCGTTTCCGATATATCCGCCAGTTTGAAGAGATGCTGGTTGAAGAGGGCACAACCGTGATCAAGCTGTTTTTGCATATCTCCAAGGAGAAGCAGCTTAAAAAAATCCAGGAGCGCCTGCAGGATCCGACCAAGCACTGGAAATTCGACGCCAGCGACCTGCAGGAGCGGGAATACTGGGATGATTATCAGAAGGCTTATGAGGATGTGTTCCGTGAGACCGGCACCGAACAGGCACCATGGTACTGGATTCCGGCCAACCACAGGTGGTACCGCAATTATCTGGCATTGTCCATCGTAGTCAAAACACTGGAGGGGCTCGACCTGAAGTATCCGAAGCTGGATTCTTCTACACCTGATATATCAGAGCTCATCTCTCCGCGTCACTAACAGAGGGCAATCAGACGGGTTGCGGTACAGCCGGCTAAAAAGGGTTACATTCCTGCAGCCTTCTCAAGCTCTTTGTTCAGTGAGGCAGAATCACGGACTTCAGTGCCTTCAGCACTGCTCTGGCTGATCAGCTCGGATACAGTGACAAATTCATAGCCCTGGGCACGGAGATTATCGATAATCTGGGGAAGTGCCTCATGGGTCTGCTTGCAGGAGTCGCTGGCATGAAGGAGGATGATGTCCCCCGGGTGTGCTTTGGTGGTGACCCGCTTGACGATATTATCTACACCGATGTTTTTCCAGTCGAGAGAGTCTGTATCCCACTGGATAACCTTATAGCCGAGATCGCTGGCTACCTGAAGCACTCTTTTATCAAAATCACCATTCGGCATACGGATCAGGTTAGGCTCTTTGCCCGTTAATTCGGTGAGTACGGTGTGGGCTGTTGAAATTTGCGTGCGGATCTCCTCATTGCTGAGCGTGCTGTAGTTAACATGCTTGTGCCCGTGGCTGCCGATTTCAAAGCCCGCATCCTTAATGCTGGTTACAATCTCCGGGTGCGTTTTACTCCAAGGTGAGGAAAGGAAGAACGTAGCCTTATCTACCTTTTTGTCCTCAAGCACCTTCAGAATCGGTTCCGGCCGCTTTTCACCCCAGCTAATGTCAAAGGTTATAGCGATCAGCTTCTTTTGCGTTGGCACGCTGTAGATGGCAGAAGGGGCTTGTGAATCTGAAAAAACAGTAATGTTACCCCTTTCCACGTATACAACACCAGCGGCCAGAAGCGCAGCGGCAAAGATATAAATGAACCGTTTTATCTTTTTGCCGCTGAATACATAAAAAGAATTCATACTAGCAGCGCTCCTCTCCCATTGCGAAATGGCTTGTTTGTTCTAAATGTATGCTCGTACCTACCGCTTATGACCTCATCTGTACCAGAAATCTCTTTTACTGCTTGTACTAAAATATATAGGAGGCTTTTATGTTTGCGTTTTCAAGATTCCTTAAAGACCTGGGGACAATCCGGAAAGCAATATTGCTGGCGCTGACTCTTTTTGTGTTAGGGGGAGTGCTCGGCTGGATCGGCACCGGCAGTCTGCAGAAGCTGCTTGAACAGCAGCTCGAAGGGTTAAGCAGCATCAGCGGAGAGCTCATGGATTCAGATAATCCGGAGTGGAGCTTCTTCACGTTTATATTTTTAAACAACAGCATTAAAAGTGTGTTAGTTATTTTCCTGGGGGCGCTATTTGGCGTTATTCCGGCGTTCTTCTTATTGATTAACGGGGGAGTTATCGGCTATCTGATCCACTTATCGGTCCTGCAGGGGGCGGATTTATTTCAGTTAATTGTTAAAGGGCTGCTGCCGCACGGCATTATAGAAATTCCGGCAATTATTATTGCTTGTGCATTCGGGCTGGCTTTTGGGGGAAAAGTGGTACAGAGCATGTTTGGCAGGGTCCGGGACGGCGTCTGGCCTGAGTCTATGCGCAGGACATTGACGGCATCCGTATGGATAGTAATCCTGCTGCTGATTGCCGCAATTATTGAAAGTACAATTACATTGGCGCTTTTATCATAAAATTGCACGGAATTGAGCATAACATTAAAGCCGTGCCGATTTGGGGATTCCTGACAACAGAAGATTGCCAAAGCTTAGCAGAGCTATAAAGAGAATTTTAGCAATTATGGTTATAGTTCCTATGCTCCGGTTAATCTAGTGTAAGCGGGTATACACGCAGTTTTCCCATCAGATGAACTAACTTCTGACACACAAACAGCAGCGCAAAAGATTTAACCTCAAATTATTACGAAGGAGGCCAAGCATATGTTGGGGATGTTGTTCAATGAAAAGGAGTGCAAGGAGCTGGACTACGTTCTGCGTAAAGAACTCGATGAGATGCTTCTTGATTTAAGTGATCAGCGCTTGGACCAAAATATCAGGCATGCCATTGCTAACCGATATAAAACTGTATTTCGCATGTACGCGCGGTTTGCTCCGCAAAAGGAGCTGTCCAAGTATGCATGGGGCGGGCGTTCGTCCCAGTTTAAGCATTAAAAAGATAAGCTGCTGTCTATATATTTGTGTGCTTGGCCACTAATTTAATAAAAAGGGTTGACTAAACAGGAGCGTACGTGATAAATTATATCTCGCGCTCCTTTTGATATTTCAAGAGAAGACGCACGGCAGGAAAAAACGAAAAAAACTTTTTTCAAAAAAAGACTTGCCAAAACGATAAACACTGTGATATATTATAAAGGTCGCCGCTGACAAGCGCGACGCAAAAGAAAAGAAACAAATTGATCTTTGAAAACTGAACAACGAGTGAGTATGGGAGATCACTTCGGTGATATCCAAAAGTAGAGAATGTAAATTCTCGTCAGATGTTTCAAAATGAGCAATCGCTCTTTTCGATAGTTTTCGGATGGTTATTTCCTCGGAGTCATTCGGGTGAAGTGGCTGCTCGGAAAAACCTTATTGGAGAGTTTGATCCTGGCTCAGGACGAACGCTGGCGGCGTGCCTAATACATGCAAGTCGAGCGGAGCTTATCCTTCGGGATAAGCTTAGCGGCGGACGGGTGAGTAACACGTAGGCAACCTGCCCCTTAGTCTGGGATAACTACCGGAAACGGTAGCTAATACCGGATAATTTCTCTTTTCGCATGAGAAGAGAATGAAAGGCGGAGCAATCTGCTGGTAAGGGATGGGCCTGCGGCGCATTAGCTAGTTGGTGGGGTAACGGCTCACCAAGGCGACGATGCGTAGCCGACCTGAGAGGGTGAACGGCCACACTGGGACTGAGACACGGCCCAGACTCCTACGGGAGGCAGCAGTAGGGAATCTTCCGCAATGGGCGAAAGCCTGACGGAGCAACGCCGCGTGAGTGATGAAGGTTTTCGGATCGTAAAGCTCTGTTGCCAGGGAAGAACGTCCGGTAGAGTAACTGCTACCGGAGTGACGGTACCTGAGAAGAAAGCCCCGGCTAACTACGTGCCAGCAGCCGCGGTAATACGTAGGGGGCAAGCGTTGTCCGGAATTATTGGGCGTAAAGCGCGCGCAGGCGGCTATTTAAGTCTGGTGTTTAAACCTTGGGCTCAACCTGAGGTCGCACTGGAAACTGGGTGGCTTGAGTACAGAAGAGGAAAGTGGAATTCCACGTGTAGCGGTGAAATGCGTAGAGATGTGGAGGAACACCAGTGGCGAAGGCGACTTTCTGGGCTGTAACTGACGCTGAGGCGCGAAAGCGTGGGGAGCAAACAGGATTAGATACCCTGGTAGTCCACGCCGTAAACGATGAGTGCTAGGTGTTAGGGGTTTCGATACCCTTGGTGCCGAAGTTAACACAGTAAGCACTCCGCCTGGGGAGTACGGTCGCAAGACTGAAACTCAAAGGAATTGACGGGGACCCGCACAAGCAGTGGAGTATGTGGTTTAATTCGAAGCAACGCGAAGAACCTTACCAGGTCTTGACATCCCAATGTAAGCATTAGAGATAGTGCCCCTCTTCGGAGCATTGGAGACAGGTGGTGCATGGTTGTCGTCAGCTCGTGTCGTGAGATGTTGGGTTAAGTCCCGCAACGAGCGCAACCCTTGACTTTAGTTGCCAGCAGGTAAGGCTGGGCACTCTAGAGTGACTGCCGGTGACAAACCGGAGGAAGGTGGGGATGACGTCAAATCATCATGCCCCTTATGACCTGGGCTACACACGTACTACAATGGCCAGTACAACGGGAAGCGAAGCCGCGAGGTGGAGCCAATCCCAGCAAAGCTGGTCTCAGTTCGGATTGCAGGCTGCAACTCGCCTGCATGAAGTCGGAATTGCTAGTAATCGCGGATCAGCATGCCGCGGTGAATACGTTCCCGGGTCTTGTACACACCGCCCGTCACACCACGAGAGTTTACAACACCCGAAGTCGGTGGGGTAACCCGCAAGGGAGCCAGCCGCCGAAGGTGGGGTAGATGATTGGGGTGAAGTCGTAACAAGGTAGCCGTATCGGAAGGTGCGGCTGGATCACCTCCTTTCTATGGAGAATCGTCATCTGCAATGATGACATTCAAATCTTAAATCTAACCGGTCGGTTAGTTACTCACTCGTGTTCAGTTTTGAAAGGTCAATCCTTTCATCCCGTTTGGTGGCGATAGCGGAGGGGTTCCACACGTACCCATCCCGAACACGACCGTTAAGTCCTCCAGCGCCGATGGTACTTGGACCGAAGGGTCCTGGGAGAGTAGGACGCTGCCAAGCGGACAACCATTCTATGGTTGAAACCATGTTATGTTATATGGGCTTTTAGCTCAGTTGGTTAGAGCGCACCTCTGATAAGGGTGAGGTCGGTGGTTCGAGTCCACCAAGGCCCACCATATAACATCTACAGCTTAATATTTTATGGGGCCATAGCTCAGCTGGGAGAGCGCCTGCCTTGCAAGCAGGAGGTCAGCGGTTCGATCCCGCTTGGCTCCACCATAATTGATTTGCTTGAATATATGCAACATCTTGATCCTTGAAAACTGGATACCGAAACGAATTTGCGTTTTAGAACATTCCTTTAAGCTGAACTTGTGTAAACAAGTTTAATATTAATGGCGATGCTAACGATGATCCTAATGGTAATAAAGGCTTTGAAGCAATTCAATGTCCGATATTTTCCGAAGGGAAAATCGAGGTTAAGCTAATAAGAGCACACGGAGGATGCCTAGGCGCCAGGAGCCGACGAAGGACGTGGCGAACAACGAAACTGCCTCGGGGAGCTGTAAGCAAGCTTTGATCCGGGGGTGTCCGAATGGGGAAACCCAGCTGTGGTAATTCGCAGTTACTCACATCTGAATACATAGGGTGTGCAGAGGCAGACCAGGGGAACTGAAACATCTAAGTACCCTGAGGAAGAGAAAACAATAGTGATTCCGTCAGTAGCGGCGAGCGAACGCGGAACAGCCTAAACCAGGGGGCTTGCCTCCTGGGGTTGTGGGACGTCTCACATGGAGTTACAAAGGAATATGGTAGGCGAAGAGGTCTGGAAAGGCCCGCGATAGAGGTAAAAGCCCTGTAACCTAAACTGTGTTCTCTCCGAGACGGATCCCGAGTAGTGCGGGGCACGTGAAACCCCGTATGAATCCGGCAGGACCATCTGTCAAGGCTAAATACTACCTGGCGACCGATAGTGAAACAGTACCGTGAGGGAAAGGTGAAAAGCACCCCGGAAGGGGAGTGAAATAGAACCTGAAACCGTGTGCTTACAAAAAGTCAGAGCCCGATCTATGGGTGATGGCGTGCCTTTTGTAGAATGAACCGGCGAGTTACGTTTAACATGCAAGGTTAAGGTGAGAAGCCGGAGCCGCAGCGAAAGCGAGTCTGAATAGGGCGATTTAGTATGTGGACGTAGACCCGAAACCGTGTGATCTACCCCTGTCCAGGGTGAAGGTGCGGTAACACGCACTGGAGGCCCGAACCCACGTACGTTGAAAAGTGCGGGGATGAGGTGGGGGTAGCGGAGAAATTCCAATCGAACTCGGAGATAGCTGGTTCTCCCCGAAATAGCTTTAGGGCTAGCCTCGGTGAATGGAGTGATGGAGGTAGAGCACTGATTGGGTGCGGGGCCCGCAAGGGTTACCAAGCTCAGTCAAACTCCGAATGCCATTAACTTCTTGCCGGGAGTCAGACAGTGAGTGCTAAGATCCATTGTCAAAAGGGAAACAGCCCAGACCATCAGCTAAGGTCCCCAAGTGTGTGTTAAGTGGGAAAGGATGTGGAGTTGCACAGACAACCAGGATGTTGGCTTAGAAGCAGCCACCATTTAAAGAGTGCGTAATAGCTCACTGGTCGAGTGACTCTGCGCCGAAAATGTAACGGGGCTAAACACACCACCGAAGCTATGGCTTGATGCTTTGCATCAGGGGTAGGGGAGCGTTGTATGCAGGTTGAAGGTGTACCGTAAGGAGCGCTGGACAGCATACAAGTGAGAATGCCGGTATGAGTAACGAAAAGATCAGTGAGAATCTGATCCGCCGAAAGCCCAAGGTTTCCTGAGGAAGGCTCGTCCGCTCAGGGTAAGTCGGGACCTAAGGCGAGGCCGACAGGCGTAGTCGAAGGACAACAGTTTGAAATTACTGTACCACCGTAATCCGCTATGAGCGATGGGGTGACGCAGGAGGGTAGTGACGCGGACTGATGGATGTCCGTCTAAGCAGTGAGGCTGATGTGTAGGCAAATCCGCACATCGTAAGGCTGGGCTGTGATGGGGAGCGAAAATTATAGTAGCGAAGGTCATGATCTCACACTGCCAAGAAAAGCCTCTAGCCAGGAGAAGGTGCCCGTACCGCAAACCGACACAGGTAGGCGAGAAGAGAATTCTAAGGCGCGCGGAAGAACTCTCGTTAAGGAACTCGGCAAAATGACCCCGTAACTTCGGGAGAAGGGGTGCCTCGGTAGGGTGAATAGCCCGAGGGGGCCGCAGTGAAAAGGCCCAAGCGACTGTTTAGCAAAAACACAGGTCTGTGCGAAGCCGCAAGGCGAAGTATACGGGCTGACGCCTGCCCGGTGCTGGAAGGTTAAGGGGAGTGGTTAGGGGTAACCCGAAGCTATGAACCGAAGCCCCAGTAAACGGCGGCCGTAACTATAACGGTCCTAAGGTAGCGAAATTCCTTGTCAGGTAAATTCTGACCCGCACGAATGGCGTAACGACTTGGGCGCTGTCTCAACGAGAGATCCGGTGAAATTTTAATACCTGTGAAGATGCAGGTTACCCGCGACAAGACGGAAAGACCCCATGGAGCTTTACTGCAGCTTGATATTGAATTTGGGTACGATCTGTACAGGATAGGTGGGAGCCGTAGAAACAGGAGCGCAAGCTTCTGTGGAGGCGCCGTTGGGATACCACCCTGATCGTATCTAGGTTCTAACCTGGTACCCTAAACGGGTACGGGGACCGTGTCAGGCGGGCAGTTTGACTGGGGCGGTCGCCTCCTAAAGAGTAACGGAGGCGTTCAAAGGTTCCCTCAGAATGGTTGGAAATCATTCGAAGAGTGCAAAGGCATAAGGGAGCTTGACTGCGAGACCTACAAGTCGAGCAGGGACGAAAGTCGGACTTAGTGATCCGGTGGTACCGCATGGAAGGGCCATCGCTCAACGGATAAAAGCTACCCTGGGGATAACAGGCTTATCTCCCCCAAGAGTCCACATCGACGGGGAGGTTTGGCACCTCGATGTCGGCTCATCGCATCCTGGGGCTGAAGTAGGTCCCAAGGGTTGGGCTGTTCGCCCATTAAAGCGGTACGCGAGCTGGGTTCAGAACGTCGTGAGACAGTTCGGTCCCTATCTGTCGTGGGCGCAGGAAATTTGAGAGGAGCTGTCCTTAGTACGAGAGGACCGGGATGGACGTACCGCTGGTGCACCAGTTGTTCCGCCAGGAGCATGGCTGGGTAGCTACGTACGGACGGGATAAGCGCTGAAAGCATCTAAGCGTGAAGCCCCCCTCAAGATGAGATTTCCCAGTATGTAAGACCCCTTGAAGACGACGAGGTAGATAGGTTGGAGGTGGAAGTGCAGCAATGCATGGAGCTGACCAATACTAATCGGTCGAGGGCTTATCCAAAATACTACCCCAAAAAGTGAAGAAGAGGCTGACGAAGCTGATTCCGAATACTTTCCGGGGGCCCCGTAAAAAGGGCAGACGCAGATTCGTTTCGGATTCAGTTTTCAGGAATCAAGTTCCTGAAGCATTTACGCTGTAAATGCCCGTTTGGTGGCGATAGCGGAGGGGTTCCACGCGTACCCATCCCGAACACGACCGTTAAGCCCTCCAGCGCCGATGGTACTTGGACCGAAGGGTCCTGGGAGAGTAGGACGCCGCCAAGCGGACAAATAATATTCCCTGATAGCTCAGTTGGTAGAGCACTCGACTGTTAATCGAGTTGTCACAGGTTCGAGTCCTGTTCGGGGAGCCATGCTCTCATAGCTCAGCAGGTAGAGTGCTTCCATGGTAAGGAAGAGGTCACCGGTTCGAATCCGGTTGAGAGCTCCACAAATTTTTAAGGCCCGTTGGTCAAGGGGTTAAGACACCTCCCTTTCACGGAGGTAACAGGGGTTCGAATCCCCTACGGGTCACCATTTATTTCGCTTTAAGGCTTATGGTTATACATACGGAGGCTTAGCTCAGCTGGGAGAGCATCTGCCTTACAAGCAGAGGGTCGGGGGTTCGATCCCCTCAGCCTCCACCATGATCGTTTTCCTATTGAACCGGTTATGGTAGATATGTTACATTATAGGGGATTCGCCAAGTGGTAAGGCAACGGACTCTGACTCCGTCATCATAGGTTCGAATCCTATATCCCCTGCCAAATGCGAGCCATTAGCTCAGTTGGTAGAGCACCTGACTTTTAATCAGGGTGTCGAAGGTTCGAGTCCTTCATGGCTCACTTTGATTAAAAAGTACCCTGCGCGTGTGGCGGAATGGCAGACGCACCAGACTTAGGATCTGGCGTCGTAAGACGTGGGGGTTCAAGTCCCTTCACGCGCACCACTTATTATGCGGACGTGGCTCAGCGGTAGAGCATCGCCTTGCCAAGGCGAGGGTCGCGGGTTCGATTCCCGTCGTCCGCTCCATAATTTGCGCCCTTAGCTCAGCTGGATAGAGCGTTTGACTACGAATCAAAAGGTCAGGAGTTCGAATCTCTTAGGGCGCGCCATTTTTCTTTAGGTAATATGCAACACGTTATTTCGGGATGTAGCTCAGCTTGGTAGAGCACCTGGTTTGGGACCAGGGGGTCGCATGTTCAAATCGTGTCATCCCGATTTTCATCTTTTTTTGCGGGTGTAGTTCAATGGTAGAACTTCAGCCTTCCAAGCTGATAGCGTGGGTTCGATTCCCATCACCCGCTCCATAATTTTATATAGTTTCGGGATGTAGCTCAGCTTGGTAGAGCACCTGGTTTGGGACCAGGGGGTCGCATGTTCAAATCGTGTCATCCCGATACTTCAGCGTAAGCTGACGGAAACTCTCACATTTGTGAGAGTTTTTTTGTTATATACTATTAATTTATTCCATTTGAGAGATGCATTTTAATGAAGAAACTTATTTTATCATCAGTATTCAACATCCCTAATTTCCATTCCCACGCAATCCGTGTATAATTCAATCAATACCTACACGTCATGTAAACCTTGCACATAAATACGTTGAGAGCCAGCCATTATAATGAAATAAGATACCTAAATATTTTATGAATGTATAATGAAGCATTTTGGTGTATAATCGTAATTACTGCAACGCTTTACAGCGTAATAAGTTGAAGATTTCCGTTGGGTTTTACAGTATGATATAAGGAAAGCTTCGAATAGACAATGTTAGGACATTGATCCGGAAGAGGATGGGGGGAGCAGCATGACCGAACTTACGACAGCTGTCAGCAAAAGCAATTCCAACAATCTGCTGCGGCGTGACGTACGGTTCCTGGGGAACATCTTGGGCGAAGTCTTGGTACATCAAGGCGGTAATGAATTGCTGGAGGTCGTGGAGAAAATCCGTGAAACCAGCAAATCGCTGCGCTCATTATTTTTGCCTGAACTGCACAATGAATTTAAAGAGCTGATTGGCTCACTGGATCCTGAGAATCGCCATCAAGTAATACGGGCGTTTGCCATTTATTTTCAATTGGTAAATATCGCTGAGCAAAATCACCGGATTCGCCGCAAGCGGGACTATGAACGCTCTGCAGGGGAAACGGTACAGCCGGGATCTATCGAAAGTGCGATTCAGGAGCTCCGTGAACGTGATTTTTCCCAAGAGGATGTTCATGACATTATGAATAATCTGTCCTTGGAGCTGGTCATGACCGCTCACCCTACGGAAGCAATGCGGCGGGCCATTCTCGATATCCACAAACGGATATCCGATGATGTGATGGGACTTGATAATCCGACGCTGACATTCCGTGAACGCGAGCAGCTCCGTGAGAAGCTGCTGAACGAAGTAATCACGCTTTGGCAGACAGACGAATTGCGTGACCGTAAACCGACAGTGCTGGATGAAGTGCGTAACGGGATGTATTACTTCCATGAGACGATATTCCAGGTGCTGCCGGACGTATATCAAGAACTTGAGCGATGTCTGAGCAAATACTATCCGGGCCAGAACTGGCATGTGCCGACTTATCTGCGTTTTGGATCATGGATCGGGGGCGACCGGGACGGAAATCCTTCCGTAACGGCGGCTGTGACGCTACAGACGCTGCGTCTGCAGCGCAAGCTGGCTATCCGTGAGTATCAGCGCATTATGCGCGAACTGATGCAGTATCTGAGCTTTAGTACAAGCATCGTCAATGTTACAGGCGAGCTGCTGGATTCAATAGAAGCAGACCGGGAGATTATTAAGCTGAACCGGTTTGAGGCCTGGCGTAATGATAATGAGCCCTACCGGATTAAGCTCAGCTATATGATCTCCAAGACACAGAATGTGATGGATGATGAGAAAAAGGGAACTCCTGAGCGCTACACGACTCCGCAGCAGTTCATTGATGATCTTAACGTAATTGACCGCAGTCTGCGTCATCATTATGCGGATTATGTAGCAGATACTTACATTAAGAAGCTGATCCGTCAGGTGGAGCTGTTTGGTTTCCACACTGCGGCACTTGACGTGCGCCAGCATAGCCAGGAGCACGAAAATGCCATGGCTGAAATTCTGGCCAAAATGAATATCACCCAAGATTACGCCAATATGCCCGAAGATGAAAAGGTAAAGCTCCTTGAGTCCTTGCTTAACGATCCGCGGCCGCTGACCTCTCCGTACCAGTCTTACAGTGAGAGTACAGAGGAATGCCTTGCAGTATACCGCACAATCTATCTGGCGCAGGAGGAGTACGGCAAGCAGTGTATTACGAGCTATCTGATCAGTATGGCAGAAGCAGCAAGTGATATTCTGGAGGTAATGGTATTCTCCAAAGAGGTTGGCTTGTTCCGTAAGGATAACGATGGAACAGTTGTCTGCACCCTGCAGGCGGTACCGCTCTTTGAAACCATCGATGACCTCCATAACGCTCCGCAGATTATGCGGACACTGCTCGCCATGCCGATCTATCGTGAAGCGGTGCGGGCAATGAACGACCTGCAGGAAATTATGCTGGGTTATTCCGACAGTAACAAAGACGGCGGCGTAGTAACTGCAAACTGGGAGCTGCGTGTTGCGCTGAAGCAGATTACAGCTACAGCAGATGATTTCGGCATCAAGCTGAAGTTCTTCCACGGCCGCGGCGGAGCACTTGGCCGCGGCGGGATGCCGCTGAACCGCAGTATTCTTGCCCAGCCGGCTTCGACGATTGGCGGCGGCATCAAGATTACCGAGCAGGGCGAAGTCATTTCTTCCCGTTATTCGATGCAGGGCATAGCCTACCGGAGTTTGGAGCAGGCTACCTCAGCGCTGGTAACAGCAGCGATTCATGCCAGAACGCCGCAGGCAGATTTGTATGAAGAGAAGTGGGATGAGATTATAGCCCGTATCTCTGAAGTATCCCTGACTAAGTATCAGGACCTGATCTTCCGTGACCCGGACTTCCTGTCCTTCTTCAAAGAATCGACACCTCTGCCTGAGGTGGGCGAGCTGAACATCGGCTCACGTCCGTCCAAGCGGAAGAATAGTGACCGGTTCGAGGATCTGCGTGCGATTCCTTGGGTATTTGCCTGGACGCAGAGCCGCTACCTGCTGCCGGCCTGGTATGCTGCCGGAACAGGGCTACAGAGCTTCTATGAAGGTAAGGAAGAGAATCTGAAGATCATGCAGACGATGTATGCTGACTTCTCGTTCTTTACAACGCTGATTGATACACTGCAGATGGCGATCGCGAAGGCGGATCTGGTTATTGCCGAGGAGTATGCTTCCATGGGCAAAAACGATGAAGCCCGCCAGCGGATCTTCGGCCAGATTAAAGCCGAGTTCAAGCTGACCTCAGAGCTGATCCTCAAGATCACCGGCCAGCATGATATTCTGGATAACGTTCCGGTTATTCAGGAATCGATCCGTCTGCGCAACCCTTACGTTGATCCGCTCAGCTATCTTCAGGTACAGCTGCTGTCCGAGCTTAGAAATCTGCGTGATGCCGAGGGCGACGACGCTGAACTGCTGCGTGAGGTACTGCTTACCATTAACGGTATTGCTGCTGGATTGCGTAATACGGGCTGATGCCCCGAAGTTTATACCAATAAGCATATACAGGAACATTCCCGGAATTCCGCCTCTGAAGCACCGGGAATAAGCAAAAAAGGAGATCTACTGCACTTTGTGCAGCTGATCTCCTTTTTTTGTCTGTATTCTGCTTCTATTACATTTGTACAGCCGAGTACAATCCGAAACGGGCTACTCAGTATAGCCGACTATGAGGTAAGGAATATGCCTAATATAAGTGAAAAGTAGAAAGTAGCAGTTGACCAACTGGATAAGCCTTTAACTGTATTTTGTACAATTAAGAGCCGCGAATATGATATCCCTTCACCTGATAGCTGCAGTTCGTACAACTAAATCGGCGTATATTCACTAAAATAGACGTTTTATAGTTTTTTAATTGCACAAAATACATCTAAAGAGCGGATTACAAAAAAAACAGGCTGAATAGTTGTATAAAGTGCAGTTAAGCCAAGTAGAACGGTCGAAACCGATGACGGTGAAATAGGAGTATTGGGATGGAGTAAGGAGTAAGGAGTACGCTCAAGGCAATCATTGGCGATCGAATTAAAAGGAGGCCGACCTCTGCTTCCTGCCCCGCCCATAGTTACCTAAGGGAATTTGGGCCTTTCACATCGCATAAGCTACAGGTGATGGAGACGGGGCGGAGAAGAATTTTGGAACTGTAGGAGCGTCAGCGTCCGTCTTTATTGTCAGATTTCAACTGTGAACCAAGTTTATATATAGAAATCTGACAATAACAGCGGCCGAAAGTCCAAATATTCTTTGGAGTGCCGCCGTAATCACTGCGCGTTCCCTCGAAGTCACTCGGTCCGTATTCCACGAAGGTAACAATACAATCCTTGATTTTTGACCAAACTTGAATTACGATTTAAATGCTTGTACCGTGGGCATTCAGGTTAGATAGAAGGCCAGGGGAGGCAAGTCTGGGGGAGTTAACAGGTGGAGAATTTGGAAGGCAGATTGACAAAGCTCGCCTTAAAGGGCGACCAAAGAGCATTTGCCGAGCTTGTGGAACTATATAAAGACAAAATATATCATTTGGCTTACCGGATGCTGAACAACCGTCATGAGGCGGAGGATATCGTTCAGGAGACCTTTTTGCGTGTGTACCGGAATTTGGACCGTTATGATGACAAACAGAAATTTTCAACCTGGATTTACAGGATTGGCACGAACCTTTGTATCGACAGGCTGCGCAAGCGCAAGCCGACTTATTCACTGGATGCCGAAATGAACGATCAGGAAGGCATTGACGGCTATTCAATGATTCCGAGCACTAATGTGACCCCGGAGACGGAACTGCTGCTCTCAGAGACGCAGAGGGTGATCTACGAGGCCATTGACAGTCTGCCCGTGAAATACCGGTCTGTAATGATATTGCGGTATTTGCAGGATCTGTCACTGCAGGAGATCAGCGATGTGCTGGATATGCCGGTAACGACGATTAAAACCCGGGTGCACCGCGGACGTGAGTTCTTACGTAAAAAGTTAGGCCCGAAAATGTAAAAATAGATGTTTTTTTATGAAACGTCTGACTGGGAGTGCCGTATGTAAGTTGAGCAAGTCTTATGCACTGTCCCATTGCCTTGAAAAAATTAAATAGCACTCATGAAAGGATTGGCTCCTATGGAATGCAAACTGGCCGTCTCTTTGATGCATGATTACCTGGATGACGACTTGCCCGAGCTGCAGCAGAGGGAATTGAAGGAGCATCTTCTATCCTGTCCGGATTGCCGTGCAAAGTTCAAAGAACTGGAACAAACTGATATGCTGATGTTCTCCCTGATGCACCAGAATGTGGTTGCCTCAGATGATCTGGTAAGCCGGATTATGGACTCATTGCCGAAGCCTAAGAAAGAAAGAGCTTTTATTACCTGGATCAAAAGACATCCGGCCCTTACGGCAGCTTCCATATTCCTGCTGGTGATGCTGATGAGCTCGGTAACTTTCTGGAATCAGGATCAGCAGCTGGTGGTCAGAGGCAGTGACCTCGACCAGGTCGTAATCCAGGGCGATACAGTCATTGTACCGTCCGGCAAGACGATATCCGGTAATCTCACCGTGGAGAACGGCAAAACTCAGGTGTACGGGGATGTAAACGGCAACGTAACGGTAATCGACGGTACGCTGTACAAGGCATCTACAGCCCACATCTCAGGGCAAGTCAAAAGCATAGACCAAGCGGTAAGCTGGCTCTGGTATAAAGTGACGAACATGTTCTCTGAAGTTGCCTACCGTTAATCCGCATGGCCTTTATGCAGAAATAGTTTTTGCGCCTCTTTTTCCGGAAAGATGGCGCTTTTTTGTTGTCTTGGAGGATATTATCAGAATTCCCCAGCGGGTGAAACTTGCAACCTGGGCTTGAACGTTATAACCTAGATATGAAAAAGATCTTACAGACAATTTACATAAACCCAGCTAATATGAAATGACGGGGGTTTTGAGCATGAGCTATTTTACCGACCTGACATGGAAAGAATCCATTAAAGATATAATCGATATTCTGATCGTCAGCTACATTATCTATAAAGTCCTGAATATGGTGCGCGGTACCCGGGCCGTTCAGCTGTTGAAGGGGATTCTTGTGCTGGTTATCATCTGGGCGCTGAGCACGGTTCTGGATCTGTACACGCTGAAATGGCTGATGAACCAGATTTATACGTTCGGAGTGTTTGCGATCTTTATTATTTTTCAGCCGGAGCTGCGGCGGGGGCTGGAACAGCTTGGCCGGGGCAAATTTTTTGGACGGGCTTCAGAGAATGATGAGGAGATCAGCAGGCTGATCGGTGAAGTGATTAAAGCGGTAAACTATTTGTCCAAGCGCAAAATCGGGGCACTCATTGTTTTTGAACGCGCGACGGGTCTTAATGAGTACACGGAATCAGGGATCCCCATGCGTTCTGTTGTCAGCTCGGAGCTGCTGATTAATATTTTTATTCCGAATACGCCGCTGCATGACGGTGCGCTGATTATGCAGGATGGACAGATTGCTGCTGCCGCCTGTTATCTTCCTCTATCCGAGAATCCGTTCATCAGCAAAGAGCTGGGGACACGCCACCGTGCAGCAATCGGAATCAGTGAGGTGGCAGACTCGGTATCAGTTGTAGTCTCTGAGGAGACCGGACAAATATCACTGGCTCTTAACGGGCAGATTGTGCGCGATATTAAGGAAGAATCGCTGATCTCCAAGCTGCACCAGGAGCTGAGCGCGTCTTCGACGCTGAAGGAGAAAAGCTCTGCTTTCTGGAAACGGAGAGGAGGCAAGAACAATGGATAAGTGGATGAAGAATAACAACTTCAACAAGATTCTTGCGCTTGTCTTCGGTATCATCCTGTGGACGATTGTACATGTGGATACCGAGCCTACTAACCAGACTACAGTAAATACACAGACGAAGATCATTGAAAATGTAAAAATAGAGCAGACCGGCCTTGACGAGGAAAAGTATGTATATACCGTTGATGCCGACAGTGTGAGGCTTGAAGTATCGGGTAAAAACTCCGACTTAAACTTCAAGTTCTCCGATGATTATAAAGTGACTCTCGATTTAAGCGATGTAGGGCCGGGAGATACAACCCTTCCGTTAAATTATACTTTACCCAAAGGAGTCAAGTATGAATTGATGGAGCCGTCTGAAGTGAATGTGCATGTTGAATTGCGCAACACAAAAACCTTTCCGGTTACCGTAAATATTACGGGGGCGCCGGCAGATGGATACCAGGCAGCTGCTGCGGTTATAGATCCGTCGGAGGTGGAGGTAACCCTGCCGGCGAGTGAGTTGAGTAAGGTAGCAACGGTTCAGGGGACGATTGAGCTCGACGGGGAGAATGAATCCTTTACGGAGAAAAGAATGCGGCTGACAGCCTACGATGAGAGCGGCAATGAAATCAGCGGCGCTGTTATTGAGCCTTCCACAGTTGCTGTGCAGCTGTCGATTACTCTACCTAACAAAACCTTGCCGCTGGATATCAGCTTTTCCGGACAACTGCCCGGTTCGCTTGTGCTATCCAGAGTTACGCCTGAAATAGATGCGGTTACGGTATACGGCAGCAAGGAAGCACTTGCCGGGTTGTCCTCTTACGAGGCAACCCTTGATCTAAGCACGGTCCAGTCTGCAGGCACGCAACAGGTGAAGCTGGAATTGAAGCCGCCGGAGGGGACAGCTAAGATTGAGCCGGCGGAAGTGAATGTTACTGTCTCCGCAGCCGAAATTGCTGAACGGACGATGGAGAATATCCCGATCAAGCTTGAAGGTGTAGCCAGCGGGCTTACAGCAGTAGTGACAGACCCCGCCGCCAAAGCCATTTCGCTGACTCTGGCAGGAGCACCGACACTGCTGGATCAGCTGGATCAGGATAATATCAGTGTGGTTGCCGATGTCGGGGGACTGGCGGCAGGCACTCACCAGGTCTCCCTGCAGATCTCGATGCCGAGGTTTATTTCAATGGTCAGCTCTTCACAGCCCAATACAGTCACTATAGACCTGCAGACGCCGGCAGCAACACCAGAGGCAACCGTTAGTCCGGATACGGGTATTGTTCCTACCCCGGAGCCAAGCTCTGAAGCTGTCTCCGGCGGGGAGACGAGTGTGGAACCAACACGTAGCGCAGAACCGACAAGTACTGCTACGCCGGAGCCGGTAGAGGATACGGCGGAAAGCAGCAGCACTCCCGCAGGGAGCGGAAATGACGCGAATACTGGAAATGCTGGTGCCGGCGGTACGTAACTTTTTGATGATGTGTTGAGTCCTTTAGTTACAAGAATCCGAATTCTTTCATACAATAATTCATTAAGCTATATAAGATGAACTTAAGAAATGGAGCTTCATCCATAACATTCTTAAGTTCGCATTCTACAATGTAGCGTATTTAAAGGAGAAAAGAGATGGGTAAGTATTTTGGAACAGACGGTGTGCGCGGAGTCGCAAACCAGGAGTTAACAGCAGAAATGGCATATAGCATCGGCCGCTGCGGTGGTTATGTACTTGCAGGAAATGTTGAAAAGCCAAAGGTAGTCATCGGAATGGATACACGCATCTCCGGACCGCTTCTGGAATCGGCACTTGTTGCCGGGCTGTTGTCCATAGGAGCAGAAGTAATCCGTATTGGTGTCGTTAGCACACCAGCAGTAGCATATATCACCAGATTGCTCAAGGCGGATGCCGGAGTAATGATCTCGGCTTCCCACAATCCGGTTGAGGATAACGGAATTAAGTTTTTTGGCGGAGACGGCTTTAAGCTGACTGATGAGACTGAACTGCGTATTGAAGAGCTGATGGATGCTGAGAAGGATGAGCTTCCACGCCCTGTGGGTGCCGGTCTTGGCAAGCTTACTGTTGATAATGATGCTAAGTATCTGTATCTGGAATATCTGAAGACAACGATTAATAACCGTTTTGAAGGAATTAAGGTTGTGCTGGACTGTGCGCATGGAGCGGCTTATGAGCTGGCCCCTCGTCTGTTCAGAGAGTTGGGTGCCGAAGTGATTGCTATCGGTGCAGAGCCTGACGGCCTTAACATCAATGACGGCTACGGCTCGACACATCCGGAGAAGCTGCGGGAAGAGGTGCTGCGTCACGGTGCTGACCTGGGACTTGCTTTTGACGGCGATGCTGACCGCCTGATTGCCATTGATGAGACGGGCGAAGAGGTTGACGGTGACTTTATTCTCTGCATCTGCGGAGATGCCATGAACCGTGCCGGCAAGCTGAAGGATGCAACTATTGTGTCCACCGTTATGAGCAACATCGGCTTCTACAAAGCAACCGAAAAGCTGGCGCTTAATACAGCCAAGACGGCTGTAGGAGACCGTTATGTAATGGAAGAAATGCGCCGCGGCGGCTATAACCTGGGAGGAGAGCAATCCGGCCATGTTATTTTCCTGGATTATAATACAACCGGTGACGGCATTCTGACGGCTATTCAGCTTGTCGATACGATGAAGGGTGACGGCAAGAAGCTGAGTGTGCTGAGTTCGATGATGACCAAATACCCTCAGGTGCTTGTTAATGTGCGGGTACAGGATAAGACCAATTATCCGAATAATCCGGCGATTGAAGCAGCGATTAAAGAGGTGGAAGGCAAGCTCGGCGATAACGGCCGCGTGCTTGTCCGCCCGTCGGGAACAGAACCGCTGATCCGGGTAATGGCAGAAGGCCCGGATAAGGCAGAGCTGGATCTTTTTGTAGGCCAGATTGTTGAAGTTGTAGAGCGCGAACTGGTTTAATATCATTAGAACCCATGGCTTGCAGAGCCGGTGAATGGAGATTTATGCTCCAAATGCCGGCTTTGTGGCTATTTTGAAATTTTTTTCAACAAATTCCAGCGGTTTCAACCATTATTTCATTGCCAAATGTGATGTAAGGTGCATATAATGATGAAGTGTCATTCGAGAAGGAAAGCGGGGATAGTGAGGTAACAGCAATAGCAAGCGCCAGAGCTTGATCTTGCGCGGGGGAGAAGGGACAGCCAGATGGGCTGAAACGGATCACGGCAGATGTAAGCTGACGAGGTGGAGGTGTTCGAAATGTTCGGCGGGGACCTCCCGGTGATACACCAGAGCCGTAAATGGAAGCGGAAAATGTCAGGGCGACCTTTCACACAACGCTTTCATGGGTGTACGAAGAATTTAATCATTCATGGGTATGCGCTTATGGAAGATACGCGAGTCCTGCTGCGGCAGAGAAGAAGACTGTACATGTCATGAATACCTACTTACAGGTGACAGACAATACAACAGAATAAGGCTTTTTCTCTACACATGCCGCACGGCACGTTTCTTTCCTTATGCCGCCCACATTACGATAATTGGACGGAGGAATTTATAATGTGTGGTATTGTAGGATATATTGGTAATCAGAATTCGCAGGGAATCCTGGTAGAGGGATTGAAGAAGCTGGAGTATCGTGGTTATGATTCAGCAGGGATTGCCGTTTTCACGAAGGAAGGTCTGCAGGTTGTTAAAGCACAGGGCCGTATGGCTAACCTGGAGTCCAGACTGGAAACCACTCCGCTGACTGGCAGTGCCGGAATCGGGCATACCCGTTGGGCCACTCACGGTAAACCGTCTGATGAGAACTCCCACCCGCACACAGATGACAGCCAGAAGTTCTCGGTTGTGCATAACGGGATTGTCGAAAACTACCTGGAACTGAAGGAAGAGCTGATTGCCGGCGGATGCCACTTCACTTCCGAGACGGATACTGAGGTTATTTCCCACCTGATCGCCCGTGAATATGAGGGCGATATCGTAAAAGCAGTACAGAAGGCAATCACCCACATGCGCGGTGCGTTTGCCCTGGGCGTTCTGACTGAACACGAACCGGATAAACTGGTAGCTGTGCGTCAGGCCAGCCCGCTGATTATCGGTCTTGGCGAAGGCGAAAACTTTATCGGGTCGGACATTCCGGCACTGCTGGAATATACCCGTAACGTATATATTTTGAACGACGGCGAAATGGCTGTACTGACAAGAGATGCTGTCGAACTGATGACGATTGAAGGCAACTTTATTTCTCGGGAAATGATTACTGTCGATTGGGATGCTGTTACCGCAGAAAAAGGCGGATATGAGCACTTCATGCTGAAAGAAATCCACGAGCAGCCTAAGGCTTACCGCGACACTATGCGCGGACGTATTAATGCTGAAGGCACTAAAGTTATCCTGCCGGAGCTTAACCTGACTCCTGAGCAGATCAAGAACATCCGGAACATTCAGATCGTTGCCTGCGGTACTGCATACAACGCTGGTCTGGTTGGCCGGGGCCTGATCGAGTCCCTGGTTCGTATCCCGGTTGAGAATGATATTGCGTCTGAGTACCGTTACCGTTCACCAATCGTAACACCGGAAACACTGGTTATCGTAGTCAGCCAATCCGGCGAAACTGCTGATACCCTGGCTGCACTGCGTGAAGGCCAAGCAAACGGAGCACATGTACTGGCAATCACTAACGTAGTAGGTAGCTCGATTGCCCGTGAAGCTAACGATGTACTGGTTACTCTGGCTGGTCCGGAAATCGCGGTAGCATCGACTAAAGCTTACACTTCGCAGATCATTGCGTTCACACTGCTCGGCCTGTATATGGCTGAAGTACGCGGAACACAAACGGATGCACAGGTTGCTGAAATTTTGGCAGCTATGAACACCCTGCCTGAGCAGGTAGAAGAAATTCTGGCTCAGAAGGATGCTATCAAGACTTACGCAGAGCAAATCTCCAGCCACAAGCACCTGTTCTTCATCGGCCGCGGCGTAGACTACGCAGTAGCTCAAGAAGGCTCGCTGAAGCTGAAAGAGATTTCTTACATTCACTCCGAAGCTTATGCTGCAGGTGAGCTGAAGCACGGTACCCTGGCACTGATCGAAGATGGCGTTCCGGTAATTGCCCTGGCAACACAGGAATCCGTACTCGAAAAGACTGTGAGCAACATCAAAGAAGTGAAAGCCCGCGGCGCAGACGTATTGGCGATCACTCACCAGGAGCACGTAACAGACCTGCTGAAATCCGTTGACCAGGCGTTCGTTATTCCTAAGACCCTGCCGCTGCTGACTTCCGCATTGTCTGTAGTCGTAACTCAACTGCTTGCTTACTATGCTTCGCTGGCTCTGGGTCATGATGTTGATAAGCCAAGAAACCTCGCTAAGAGCGTCACAGTGGAATAGGAATTGTAAGATTAACAGATTAATTGAACACACCTTGAGGGCAGCCTGAAAGAACAATCAGGCTGCCCTCTTTTTATTAAAAGGCAGTAGCATTACTTTGATAATGAGCGATAGAACCTTTATTTGGTGTAAGCTTAAAGCTAAGGGGAATACGAATGAATAGACTAACTTCTCATAATTGTAATCTGAATATCTGGGATCATCTCTCTGATGAAGTATGGGAAAAGGTCTCTGATTTATACCAAAGTATGCCAGGTTGGGCAGGGTATAAAGATGGTATTCCATATTGGTTTGGGCAGGAGGACGATGATGTTTATATTGTGGCATCTGTTGAGCCGAGTGGGTTATCATTTTATGCACAGATGAATCAAAGCGATTGGGATATTTGGATGGAGACATTTAAATCGGAAGCAACAAAAGTATTAGGATTTGATGTTGGGGAACCCGAGGATGGATTTATGTAAATATGAGAGGATGAGGAGTATGATCCCAATCAATCATTGATCATATCTCCCCTCTTAATCAGGAGTAATACACTTTCTCTATTTTATATAACGTATTCTCTATGACCGGGCAGAGGCCGGCATCCGCTTTGTAGAATTTCACCCGGAAGTATAAGCTTTTTAAAAAGTTCTTTATATTGTTTTTTTGCCTGAAGGCAGGGAGGAATTCGGGACTCTTCTCCACCTCACCGAAACGTTGAATCCATTGCTCAACAGACGCCTGACTGAGGATTTTCCTATTCAAAACACTAATTACAGGCCGGACCAATCGTTCATCTTCCCCGTCAGAGTAAATCCGCTTTGTGATGGTCATTTTGTCGTACACCAAATCTAGGATGTTTAAGAGGTCGTTCTGATCCAGCTCGGAACATTGAGCCAGCTCATCTAAAGCATCAGCTGCGTGGGCTGTGGCGTGAGCCCAGCCTTTTTGTTCGTCATAGCCGCGGTAATCCCGTTCTTCCTGCAGGCTGTAAAATACGCTCTTTTTAATCTGATGAATCTGCTCTTTTGAGAGGAATGGAGATCTATTGTGCCTTGTGAAGAGGGGCGGGATGAGTAGCATAGAAAAAGACCGGGTGAAGACAGAGTCTGTATCTGATTCACCAAGCTTATAAAGCAGATGGTCACTATCTAAAATAACAGGTATGAGCTGCTCCAGTTCATATATAGTTAAAACATTACCTGGAATCCATTGTGATAAGGTTTCGTAAATGAGATCATCACGCAGCTCCGCATCCAAAGAACCGATGTTATGTATCATTTCTTGTACTAACTGGAATGGCTCGGGAGGTGCCTGATAGTTGTTTTCTTTTATGAACATCAGCTTTTCTTTTAAAGTCATATTAAAGCTCCTATTAAAAGTATTTCTTCTACTATAAAATATTGCAAGGAGGAGATACAATGCATAATATTAAGCCGGAAAGCGTTGGTTCGGTAGTATTGTGGGACTACAGTTAAGAAGCGCGGAGAGCAGGTGCTAAGACATGAGACTTAGAGGAACCCTTACTGAGCAGGCATTCAGAAAAGAACTGCAAGCTTCCAAAGCCCGTCTGTTTAATGACATATCCATGCTGAGATTTCTACACATTCTTAAAGAAACTTTTCCCGCGATGAAAACAGCATATATTTTATATTGGATACCGGAGCAGGGAGAAGATATTATTACTTTCCTTGTGGACACGGACTCTGTTATTACGATTGAACTGGACCGCTACGATTATAGTATTTCGCCTATAGTGAATGTGCATCCGATAGAAGAGTACTTGTGTAAGGGAATCAGCAAAATTAATCAAATCAAAGTAGCTGTATCCATGGATTTAGCAAAAAGGGATCTGAATCTATAGAGATAAGGGGAGCTTGATTATTCGCTGCTTCGGGAGATGTAGCCGTCAAAGGTTGTTAACCCGGGTTGCTTAATTGAACTCTTCTAAGGGTAATATTGGAAATAATACATAATTCCGATTATAGGAGTGAGCCAAATGAGCGAGGAAGAAATGGAAGCAACCGGCTGGGATGCCATTGATGAGCAGGTGAACAGATTGTATGGGGAGCAGGAGCCGAAGCATTACGGTACCCTTATTCCTTATGGTCTGGGAGGCAAGGACCCGCTGCGGGGGATCAGTGCTTATAAGGCGGAGAAGCCCTATCCCCATTGGCATTTCGTAACTTATGGTTTCTCGGAGCTGTATGAAAAAGAGTCCAGTGACCCGGAATACAGCGGCTACGGTTTTGAACTGACTTTTCGGCTGATACGGGCTGCTGATGAGGAGGAGCCGCCGGCCTGGGCGCTTAATCTTCTGCAAAATATGGCGAGATATGTATTTTCCAGCGGCAATGTTTTTGCGTCCGGTCATTATCTGGATGCGAACGGCCCGATCTGTCTGGAGGCTGATACCAAGCTGACGGCGCTTGCCTTCACGGATGATCCCGAGCTTCCGGCGATAGATACGCCTAATGGGCGGGTTGAGTTCCTGCAGATGGTTGGGATTACAGCGGATGAGCTGGAGGCAATGACTACCTGGAATACGAATGCCTTTTTGCATGCGGCAGAGGAAGAGCTCCCCTCCTTTATTACCGATCTTTTGCGTGATTCGCTGCTGAGCGTTCCCGGCATAAAGGATGCACTGCGGGAGGGGATTGAGCGTGACGGATCGAGCACCGGCTTTTTCTATGTGGATCAGCTGGAATGGGAGCCGGGTAAAAGCCGCTTGTTCAGCAAAGCACCAGCCGTTCTGACGATGGGTGCCAAGCAGGCTGAGATGGTGGCAAGACTCCTTAGTGCACGTTTATCGAAGGACAAGGAGCTGGCTTTAGTCAGCCAAAAGCTGCGGGTTATACTGGAGCCTGCGACGGAGACTGTGTTCGAGGAAGGGGAACAGTCTGTAAGGATTGGCCTAAGTGAGGCGGCTGTCCGGGAGCTGTCAGCGACACTCAAGCCTTTGGAGGGTGAATATAAGCTGTCGTCGGCCAAAGGGCTGATCGTACGGGTGAATAAGACCTTTATTAAGGATCAGGACGGGCAGGTAGTGGATACCATTGGTTGAGGTAAAGCTTAAAAGAACGGATTGCGCCGACTGCGGTCAGGTGCACTGCTGCCAGAAGGTGTTTTAGTGTACTTTGTACACCTAAACACCTATTTTTTTGCACTGTGAGCGACAAAGAGGATCACAACTTGGCCATTTATTAATTGTATTGGGCAGGTTTTAATAGATAAAAATATTGCCGAAAAATTGAAAATTATGTATTATAGAAAAGAGAATGTAAAGATTTCATAATATTCGGAGCATTATTGCTTTGCAAACTTAAAAATTGTATTGGGAAGAGTGAACATGAGCTGCGATCATGAATGGTTGTATTTCTGTATTTACCCAGGGTCTCATCATTTTAGTTACTTAGATGATATTGTGAGGGAAATTGTAGAGCCCTCAATAAATCTGTTTCCTGCAGGCTGTGTAGAGAAATGGTTTTTTCTGCGATATTGGGATGCTGGAGGGCTGCATATTAGAGTACGATACCTTGTGCAAAAAGATACAAGCTTTTATTTAAGAAGGTGGATGGAGGATAACGGCAAAGCTATACTAAATGATCTAATCAAGAATAAGCCGACTCCTCTGCAGAGCTACACTACTCCGCCATTGTACCTGTGTGAAAAGAAAACCGTAATTGAACAGCATAAATACATACCTGAGTTTGATAAGTATGGCGGCGATCTTGGAGTCATGCTTGCTGAAAGCGTATTCTATGAATCCAGCAAATTAGTTATGGAACTACTACATAAAATAAGTGCAGAGAACGCTTCGCGCACCCATGCAGGCATTTACCTGATGCTTAAATCTGTTCAGACAATCATTACCGGCTGCAAAGAACAGAATCTTTTCTTAACAGAATACTTTCATCAATTTACCCGTTCGCAAACAACGGACCCGGCGATTATTCGGAATACTATAGATGAATCTGTTGCGAGACATGTAAGTGTTATACAGGATCAGTGGGAGGGAATTATTTCACACACTTTTTTGCACACGTTAACAATTGATTATATACAGGCTTTACAGGATGCAGTTAATCAATTAAGACTGTTGAACGCCTCTCTGCAAACTACGGGTGTGCTGCTTCATTACATTCATACCACCAACAATAGACTTGGAGTAAGTATGCACGAAGAAAGTTTTATCGCCAAGCTGATATTAAAAATACTAGGCTCAAGGAGTCAAAATGATGAAGCAAAAGGATCAATTTAATTATTCTAGCTGGAAGACGTTTGTGAACCTGACTGGCATGAGTAAAAAGTATTCGGCTTCTTTTATATTACTTGGAGTAATCGCACTACTCAGCCCTATGTATCTGGTATTATTCGCTGAAGTACAAAGAAGAATGATTAATGCAGCCTCGATGGGGGATTTACAGCTGTTGCAGGAGGCATTTGTCATGGCCATTGCGCTGCCATTCCTTGCTGGTTCAAGACTTCTTTTATCCTCTTATGTTGGAGCCTTGCTAAATAACAAATCAGTGACTAAACTCCAACACAATCTGTTAAGCAAGCTGTATACGGCAAAGCTGGGGGAACTGGAGAAATACCATTCCGGTGATTTGATATCCAGAATCCAGGATTCTGCTGTGAAAGCCCAAACAGGATTTAATGATAAAATCATTCAGCTTTTGACAAACGTATTGCAAATAGGCTTGTTGGCCGTATATCTCAACAGTCTTAACCTTTCACTGAGCATCGGTGTAATTCTGATCGCCTTAATCCTGCCGTCACTGCTTAATCCCCTGTCCAAGTATATTCGAAAGCTGTATGACCAGCGTCAAAAAAAACAGGCGGAACGGGATGCATTTCTGCAGGAAACGATTCAAGGGGCTGAGACAATACGAAGCTATGGACTGGCCCAAAAGTTTGATAACGAA
Source organism: Paenibacillus sp. FSL R7-0345 (assembly GCF_038595055.1). Lineage (NCBI taxonomy): Bacteria > Bacillati > Bacillota > Bacilli > Caryophanales > Paenibacillaceae > Paenibacillus > Paenibacillus sp. FSL R7-0345. Next base: position 6,271,426 of record NZ_CP152002.1, on the reverse strand, counting down.
TTTTTTAGCAAGAACGAGAGCCTTTTGAAACAGACCCGGAAAATCACTATGTTCGAGTCAATGATTAACCGTTCTAATTTGCTTGTAACGATGGTCGGGATCATATTTATTCTGGGCTACGGAGGTTACCTGGTTTCAAGGCAAACGATCACCGTCGGTGATGTTGTAGCTTTTTTAGTTTCTTTTGAAACGATCGTGACTCTGGTGGTAGGCTTGGCCAGAATTTGGCCTGAATTTCAGCAGGTTTTTTCTGCAGCGAACCGGGCATTTGAACTGCTGGATCTAAACAGTGAGCAGGACCCGCACAAGGAAATAGATGATCAAAAACTTGAAGCGCTGATTGAAACAGGTACTTTCCCTGAGGTGTCAATCGAAAACGTTCATTTCAGCTATACGGATGGCAGCAGCGAAATTCTCCGGGGATTGTCTATGAAAGCTGATGCGGGTAAATTGACGGCTGTCGTCGGTCCCAGCGGATGCGGAAAAAGTACACTATTGAAGCTGGTAATGCGATTCTATGAAACGGCCGGAGGGGCGATTTGCTGTAACGATGTTAACAGCACCGATGTATCTGCGGAAAAGTGGAGATCAATAATCTCCTACGTTTCGCAGGACCCATATCTTTTTACAGGAAGCTTCTATGACAACATTAAGTTTGGGCGGGAAACGGCATCGCTTGAGGATGTAAAGGAAGCTGCAAAGGCGATTAATATTCATGATTTAATTGCTGGTACCAGTAATGGTTATGACACCATCATTGAAGAACGCGGCTCCAACTTATCCGGCGGTGAACGGCAGAGAATAGCAATAGCAAGAGCCTTAGTAAATCAGCCGCGGATATTATTAATGGATGAGCCTACCTCCGCCCTTGATAGTGTCAACGAAAAACATGTGCAAAATGCAATGAATGTATTAATGAAGGATAGGACGACGTTAGTTGTGGCCCACCGGCTTTCAACGATTAAAGAAGCTGATAAGATCTTTTATTTAGAGGATGGAAACGTGGCCGAAGAAGGTACACATGAGGAATTGATGAAACTTTGCGGGAAATATGCCCGGTCCTTTCAAACATTGATTAGTCAGAGGGATGAGACAGAAAGGGGCTCTTTCGTTGAAAATACCATTACAATATAAAAAAACGATTGGGGGGGAGGGTAGTAACGCCACCTCTTCGGCAATATTCCTTCGAATCCTGAAATATCTCTCACCGTTCCGCCTGCCTTTTATCTATATTATCGTTCTAATGTTATTGGATGTAGGCTACAATGTGGCAGTTGCTTGGGTGCAAGAAATATTCATAGATACAATCAATCAGAATAACACCGCTCAATTGTATTGGATCATTCAAATCTCCCTTGCTATTACTTTAGCTGTGTTTGCTCTGCTGTTTTTACAATACTTTATGAGAAGCTATTATCAGGCCGCCATTCAAAACAATTTGGCAAATGAAGTCTACAACAAATTGAATGGTTTATCGCTGAAGCATATTCAGAAATATCATACCGGGGATCTGGTTTCCAGAATAACGAATGATGTTGTTCAAACCGCTACCGTTGTCGGGAATGTAACCTATGATCTTGTATCCAATATCTTGCTTTGTATTATCTCGTTTGTTTATTTAGCTCAAATCAATGTGCTCTTAGCTATTGTGGCTATACTGACAGGTCCTTTTGTCTTTTTGATCGGTCGTTTATTTGACAAAAATATTAAAAGGGTGTCTAGAGACATTCAGGGCAAACTGGCAGAAATTCAAGGCATCCTTCAGGAGTTCACCCAGGGTATAACAACATTGAAAAGCTACAATATGGGAACTGAAAAACTGGCGTATTTTCTTCACCATAAAGAAATGCAGAACAAGCTGGAACTGCGCAGGACAATGTACAAAGCTTTTATGGGGTTTACTATCGCCATAACGAATACAATTATTCTTCTGATTACTACTTTTTTTATATCACTGGCTGTTATCCGCGGGGAATTAACGGCAGGAGCAGTGCTCGCGTTTATCTTCTTAATGTTCCGGGTACAAGGTCCTTTTCGAACCATTTCAAATTCTTGGGGGCTTATCTTACAAGGAATCTCGGCGGCAGAAAGAATATTTGAATTACTTGATATTACAGAAGGTAAAGCGCAGATCGATGAGCAGCATATTAGGGAAGGGAAGACCCGTGATACCCGGAAGGTAATTCAGCTGAAGAATGTCAGCTTTTCTTATCAATCTAACGACACGACGGACAACGTGCCAAATGTTGATAATGTCAGTCTGGATATTAATGAAGGCGAGATCGTGGCTATTGTCGGACCGAGCGGATCAGGTAAGAGCACGTTAGCGCGTATATGCACCGGCTTATACCAGCCAGATTCCGGTGAAGTTACAGTGTTCGGAGATGCAACTTCGGGTTCTTCCCAAATTAATCCGGCTATCACTTATTTACCGCAGGTGCCCTATCTATTTTCTGGAACTATCCGGGACAGTATGCTCATGGGAAATTCGGCAACAGAGGAACAAATCATAAAGGCCGCCAAAGAAGCTAACATTCATGAGACAATAATGCAGCTTGAGCATCAATACGATACCAGGGTGGGGGAGAATGCCTATTCACTCTCAGGCGGGCAGAAGCAGCGAATCGCCATTGCTAGGGCTTTTTTGAAAAATAGCCCTTTAGTAATAATGGATGAGGCTACGTCAGCATTAGACATTGAGAATGAGAGACTTATCCACAATTCTATCACTACCTTACTGGAAGGCAAAACAGCAATAATAATTGCCCACAGGCTTACAACAATCAAGAATGCAAGCCGCATTATTGTTATGGATAAGGGCCAGATTGCAGAGCAGGGTTCACACGAGGAATTGATGGCCCGGCAAGGTTTATATTATCAACTAAGCACGATTACGAAATAAGCGAGATATCATACATAGTCTGATAGGAGAATCATATGAACAGCAATGTCACCTTAATTGATTTGTTGAAAGAGTCTGCGAAATGGGATCATCGTGGTGTAACATTTATCAAAAGCGGGAAAAACGAAGAATTAGTATCATACCGCGAGGTATATACACAGGCTTTAGGTATACTGGGCTATTTGCAGTCTGTGGGGATAAAACCTCAGGAAGAGCTTGTGTTTCAGATAACGGATAAAAATAATGAACTTTTTATTTATTTGTTTTGGGCTTGCATACTCGGAGGGATTATTCCGGTACCGGTTTCTGTGGGAAGCTGTGACGAGCATAGAAATAAGTTGTTCCGAATATGGAAGGTTCTTAATAATCCTTATCTAATAGTTGAGCAGGACATATTATCAGGCTTAGAAAAATACTCCGAACAAGAAGCACTAACGGCAGATTACCAGGAGATATACAGCAGGACGATTACTACAAGCGATATAATATCAACCGGTCTAAGCGGAGCTCTGGTACATGCGGAACCCGGCAACATCGGTTTCATACAATTTTCCTCAGGCTCTACCGGTGATCCGAAAGGCGTTATGCTTACCCATGAAGGGCTTTTGACAAACATTAACGACATTAACGAAAGACTGGAGGTTACCGCCCAGGATTCGTCGATTAGCTGGATGCCGCTAACGCATGATATGGGGATTATATTTTGTCATATGGCGTGCCTGGCTGCCGGAATCAATCAATATATCATGCCAACCTCTTTATTTATTCAACGTCCTACTTTGTGGATAGATAAGGCAAGCGAGCATAAAATTACGATGCTGTACTCACCTAATTTTGGTTATAAGTATTTATTAACTTACTTTAAAAAGGCTGTTACAAACACCTGGAATTTGAGCCGTGTGAGACTAATCGTCAATGGGGCTGAGCCCATATCAGTATCCTTAATTAAAGAATTTTTAGATACCTTAGGTCCCTTTGGTCTTCAAAATGATGTTATGCTGCCTGGCTATGGTTTGGCTGAAGCATGTGTGGCAGTGTCTATCCATAAGTCTAACGAAGCGATGCGAGTTGTACATATAAATCGTGATTCCCTAGTACTAGGCGGAGTAGTAAATGAAGTTGATGAATCGAATGAAACCGTAGCTTTCGTGGAGGTTGGGGTTCCAATTACGAACTGCCAGACGGGGATATTTGATGATCAGGGCAAACCTTTGGGTGAAGGAAGATTTGGACATATATGTATCTACGGGAAGAATGTAACTAAAGGATATTACAATAATGATGAAGCAAGCCGGAAGCTGTTCCTGAGTAATGAATGGTTGAATACCGGAGATATTGGTTTTATAAGAAATGGACGGCTGGTTATTACCGGAAGATCTAAAGATATTATTTTTGTTAATGGACAAAATTATTACCCGCATGACCTGGAGCGGTTGGCAGAAGAGCTGGAGGAGATTGAGTTAGGAAGAATAGTGGTATGCGGGGCTCAAAATAATGAACAGGAAAATGATGATATTATAATTTTTGTTTTATTTAAAAAACAGCTCAATGATTTCGTACCGTTATGTGTAAAACTAAAAAAAACTATTTCTGAGCAAACCGGTTTAGCTATAAAGGATGTTCTCCCTATTGCAAGGATACCTAAAACAACCAGCGGTAAAGTTCAGAGATATCAATTGGCCGAAAATTATAAAAACGGTGAATACAAAGCAGTTTCAGAGCAGCTTCGTTCTTTACTGATGTTGTATAACAATGAAGGTTCCAGTAAAAGTAATGAAATGGAAATAACAAAATTAGAAACAGAACTTTTATCAATATGGAAAAAAGTACTGAAGGTAGAGTCAGTCAGTATTCATGATCATTTCTTGGAAATCGGGGGCAATTCACTCCTGTTAACACAAATGCACGGTTATATTGAAGATCTGTATCCAGATAAACTTTCAAAGGTAGATATTTTTTCGAATTCGACAATAGAAAAGCTTGCAGTGCATCTGGCTGAAAAATTAATGAATGATGCTCCAGGGGAGGCTATGCCATATTATATGCAATTTCCCGGCGACTATTTTTCCGAAATTGTATATTCTCCGGTTCCCAGCCAATTTGATCTTTCAGTGGGACAGTATAGCAATCTAAAAACATTGGCAAATCATCTTCAGGTAACAACTGTAGAAGTAATACTGGCCATCTATATTTATTTGCTTTATGAAGTTACACAACAAACGGACATAACCGTTTACGGTTTTAGGAATCGTGTTAATGCATACAAAGTATGTATAAACTTATCCATTATAAATGAATTTGAACAGCTTGTTTATAGTATAAAACAGTGCACCGGAAATATTCACCCCAAAGCACTGGAGTCTTCATATGCGCAGAGGCCGCACAATAGCCTTATTATAGGATTCTATGAATACAGCGATTCAAATGCTCACTTATACAATCAGAACTATTGCGATCTGTTACTTGGATTTTCGAATAAAGGCAGCTTTAACCTCTTAAACAGCCCCAAGGTGAAAAGTGAAAAGGCCAGAGAGTTATTTCATCAGTACTTAACGATTTTTGATTTGCTGACAATTAAAAATGTTGAGGTGTAAGCAAAATGCCAAGGTTAGCAGTTCTGTTCCCTGGACAAGGTTCGCAATATATCGGAATGGCAAAGCCGCTTTGTTCGGAATATCGTGTTGCCAGACAAGTATATGAAGAAGCCAACGATATTTTAGGGTGGGATTTAAGAAAAATATGCTGGGAAGGAAATATTAATGAGCTGACCCGTACCGACAACGCCCAATTGGCTATTCTGGTCCATAGTGTTGCCGCCTATCGTGTGTTTCAGGATGTTTTGGATTTAACCCCCGAGCTTGCGGCTGGTCATAGCTTAGGCGAATTTACTGCATTAACATGCAGCGGGGCTGTTTCTTTTTCTGATGTACTGCGCATTGTTAAAATTAGAGGCCGTCTGATGCAGGAAGGTTCCGCGAAACAAGCGGGTTCTATGCTGGCTGTTAACGGCATCGATGCTGAGCAGGTAGAAGAAATGTGCGAATCATTGAGACGACAAGGGTATAGCATATCCATATCCTGTAATAATTCAATCAATCAAATGATTGTATCAGGCTGTCCAAATGCCCTGAGGCAGATGGAATTCCTCATTAACCAGACAAATGGATACGCGGTTATGCTAAAAGTAGGCGGTCCATTCCACAGTCCGCTCATGCATGAGGCGGCCTTACATTTTAAAGAGGAATTAAAGAATGTTCATTTCTGCAGTTTTAACTATCCTGTATTATCTAATGTTACCGCTCAGCCATACAATAGGCGGGAGGAGATCACTTCCCTCCTGGTGAGACAGATGACACAGACTGTCCAATGGCATTCAATCATGGAATATATACAGCATGAAGGTATTGAGTATGTCTTAGAGCTGGGTCCTAATACCGTTTTGCGTAATTTATTTAAAAAAGGATATGCCCGAATGAATGCTTATTCTCTTGATGATAGCAGTGATTTTCAACTGTTGTTGAGCAATTATAAGAAAAATTCGCAGTCTGCCACTTCAGAACAGGCCAAAAAATTTGTTAGCCGTTGTCTGGCGACAGCTGTTTGTCTTCAAAATTATAACTTTGATGAAGAGGAGTACCATCAAGAAGTTGTAATTCCATATCGTAAAGTATGTGAATTATTGCAGCATTGGGATTCTGATCAAGGATCTCCTTATGCAAAGATGGAGCAAGCGTACCATATGCTACAGCATGTGAGTGCTTATAAAAATGTCCCCTTAAAAGAACAGCAAAATAGAATAGAGGAACTTATTAATGAAACCGGAGTCAGGGGATTTTATCCTGATTTAGTATTTTAAGATGAGTTAAACCAAAAGGGGTGATGGTTGTGCTAAAGCGAATCTTAACGGACGAGATCAAAAACTCCGTCTATGAGCTAAGGGATTCATCGGAAAATAAAACTACTGAAATTGCAATTATCGGGATGTCTGTTCAGATGCCGCTTGCTGATTCCCTGGATGAGTTCTGGGATAACATCTGCAACCGTGTGGATTGTGTTCGTCCTCTCCCGGAAATAAGAAAAACGGATATGGATCTATATAAATCGTACTCCTATAAAGAGTGCAGGGAGACTTCTTATATTGAAGCCGGTTATTTGGAGGAAATAGATAAATTCGATTATGAATTCTTTCGTTTAACGCCAAAAGAAGCTAAGCTTATGGACCCGCACCTTAGATTATTTCTGCAAAAGGCATGGCATGCTATTGAGGATGCAGGATACGGAAACAATAAACTTAAGGGGACGAAAACAGGAGTTTATGTAGGCCACATTAACAGCGGTGCCTTGCTGAACTATCACCAAATGATAAAAGAATTGGAGCCAGATTCATTTTCGCTTGCTATGACTGGCAATCTAGCTGCTATGATACCAAGCCGGGTTTCATATCTTCTTGATTTGAAGGGGCCGAGTATAACGATAGATACCACATGTTCTTCTTCTCTTGTTGCAATACATACGGCATGTCAAGCCATTTTACTGGGGGATTGTGATCAGGCATTAGTCGGAAGTGTCAAAATAATAATGGACCCGGAACGTCAAGATTCTATCGGTATTGAATCTTCCAGCGGTAGAGCTAAAGCGTTTGACGACTCCTCTGACGGCACAGGAGTGGGAGAAGGGGCTGCTGTAATCTTTATGAAGCCGTTCCGGCAAGCTCAAGCCGATGGAGATCATATTTACGCAGTAATTAAAGGCAGCGCGGTTAACCAAGACGGGACTTCGATTGGCATCACTGCGCCCAGTGCCGCAGCGCAAGCGAATGTTATTGCTGAAAGTTGGGCTAAAGCCAATATTGATCCGAAGACAATCTCTTACATAGAAGCGCATGGAACGGGTACGAAATTAGGAGATCCTATCGAAGTTGCAGGCATTCAGCAGGCATTCCAAAGATTCACGAACCGGAAGCAGTTTTGCGGTCTCGGCACAGTTAAATCCAATATAGGACACTTGGATCAAGCTGCAGGAATTACGGGGCTTATTAAGGCTGTGTTATCTTTAAAAAAACGTATGATCGCTCCTACGCTTCATTTTAATATCCCGAACAGAGAAATTTCGTTCGAAACTTCTCCCGTGTATATCAATGACAGATTAAAACAATGGGATACTGTGGATGATGAACCAAGACGGTGCGGAGTCAGTGCATTCGGCTTAAGCGGAACGAATTGCCATATTGTTTTGGAAGAGTATTGCGCTCCCCGTATAGGGCTGAATGAAGAAGAGGCACAAAGATGGAATGTATTTACCCTTTCTGCCAAAAACGAAGAATCTTTAGTCACATTACTTCAAAAATATGAGCAGCTCAAATATGGGGATCTGAGGGATTTGTGTTATACAGTCAATACAGGCAGAGGGCATTATAACTTCCGTTTAGCAATTGTGTTTAAGACACTGACTGAACTAACAGCTGTAATCCGGCAGATATTAGCTGAAGGACTTGCTGCGAATTGCGGCGATAAGTGGCATTACGGTATTTCCGGGGAGAACATGGGTAATCACGGTCACCTTAAGTTCCTGAACGGTGAGGCCGGAAAAAAACTAGCTGAGTTCTTGGAGAATCAGCAGACCGAAAGCACAAGTTTGCAAGAGCTCTGTAAGTATTATATCGGGGGCGCCGACGTTGAATGGGAGCGTCTGTACATAAACGAAAACAGAACCAAGGTAAGTCTTCCGGCCTATCCCTTTAACCGGCTAAGATGTTGGGTTGATGTACCTGCACATGGTCAAACGAACCGTGAAATTACTCTTGATGGCAGAGCGTCACAGGAGGAGTACACCGAAACTGAGAAACGGCTGGCAGAAATTTGGGGGTCAATGCTTGATTATCAGCACTTGAACGTGTATGAGAGTTTCTTTTCATTAGGCGGTGATTCCATATTTGCCGCCAGACTGATCCATCAGCTGAACGAGCGGATGAAGCTAAAATTACTTGTGTCCGATTTGTTTAGATGTGAAACGATCTATGAATTAGCCGCCTTTATTGATCGCGGCCAGAACAACCCTAGCTCCATCACAGCAACCATTCCAGCGGCAGCAGCAAGAGAATATTATCCTATGTCATCCGCACAACAACGAATATTCATCCTGCAACGGTTTTCTGGTAATAGCATAGCTTACAACATCCCCAATGTTATGAAGATTAAGGGTCAACTTGGCTTTGCTCAGCTGGAGTCGCTTTGTCAAAAACTTGTTCAACGCCATGAAAGTTTCCGCACTTCATTTCATTTTGTAAATGGAAAAGCTGTACAAAAAATTCACGCTGAAGTTAATTTGCAACCTGCATATATTCTTGAAAGACATCAGCCTATCACCCGTATATTGAATGATTTTGTACAACCATTTGATCTTTCGGAAGCTCCTTTAATTAGAATTGCTATGGTGGAGTCGAAAGATGGTACATTCCTGATGTTTGATACCCATCATATCATCACAGACGGGGTTTCATTAAACCTCTGGTTACGGGATATGATAGACCTTTTAGATCAGCGCCCGCTTAATGATTTGACCATTCACTATAAAGATTACGCTGTGTGGGAGGCGGATTTCTCTCAATCCCGGGAGTATATGCGGCAAGAACATTATTGGCTAAAGGCCCTGTCCGGACCACATGCTGCCATTTCACTGCCGCTGGATTTTGACAGGCCGGACAAGCAGAGCTTTTCGGGTTCGAGATATTCTTTATTGTTGGAGCAGGAAGTCGCAGAACGGCTAAGTATAATTGCCAAAGAACAGAATGTCACAATGTTTATGTTATTATTAGCCGGCTACTATATACTGCTGGCCCCATATTCTTTGAATAAGGACATTATTGTAGGCACGCCCGTTGCAAACCGGATAACATCCGAAGCTCAAAATATAGTAGGCATGTTTGTAAACACGCTGCCGTTACGGTCATATCCTGAAGCGGAGACTTCTTTTACGGAATATTTAAATGTTCTCAAACCGCATGTATTGGAAGCATTTAAGAATCAGAATTATCCGTTCGAAATGATGGTCGAGAAGCTAAATATTTCACGCGATCCAAGCAGAAATCCGATATTTGATACTCTTTTCGTATTCCAAAACATGCTCTCTGACAAATTTGCCGCCCAAGATTGTGAATTTGAGTTCATGCAATTCGATTCAAATAAATCCCTTGTCGATCTAACACTCGAAGTTGTCCCCTTTAAGGACAAACTGGTTGTAAATTTCGAATATTGTACGGATCTGTTCAAAGTTGAAACCATCCGCAGGCTGGCCGGCCAATATGTAAATATATTGGAGCAGATTTCTCTAAATGCACATATTCAAATAAAGTCTTTGCAAGCTGATGCCGGGCAGAACCAGCTATCAGGGGAAGAACTGTTTCAAGATATCCGTTTTAACTTTTAGCTGCGCAGCACAAGATAAAAGGAGGAAGTACTTTGACAATATCAGCAATTGATAATTTGTATCAGAAAAGTAAGGCTTACTGGCTGGAGCAGTTAAGGGATGTGGTCGAAACCACATCCTTCCCTTATTGCTCTGACGAGAAGTCGTTCACTGCTGTTGAACAGTATGAATTTACCTTCAACGAGAATACCTCTGCAAGACTGCTGGCTGTGTCTAATCAGTCGGAGGCGGCGTTATATGTGATTTTGCTGGGCTCGATTCAATATTTGTTGCAGCGATACACGAACAGCACCCTTGTTACTGTAGGTATTCCTTATACATATAGTAGTGCGGAAGCTGCAAATTTGCTGTTGTTGAAAACTGATTTTTCTCATATTACGAGGTTTACGGAGCTGCTGAAGGAACTTGCAGATCATGTAAAGCACGCTGTTAAACATCCGCACTATCCGATCGCCAAATTGGCAGAAGATATAAAGCTGGATCAAACAGGTATGGCCTATGCTAAAACTATGGTTGGACTAAGCAGCTTGCATCACCATTTGTCCACTCTGAATCGTTCAGAAATAGAGTTTATGTTCAAAGTGAATGAGGGGGTATTAGGACTGGCAGTAAAATATCAGACCGGATTGTTTACAGAGTCCTATATCGAACAAATTTGCGGCCACTTACACTGCCTTTTCGATTTGATTTTATCTGAACCCGATGTATGCCTTAATGAAATTGACCTGATTGGCCATGCTGAAAGAAAAGTGATAATGGAAGAATTCAATAATACCGCAATGCCGTATACAAAAAGCCTGATTCATTCTATTTTTGAACATCAGGTTATACAGACTCCGCATAATACCGCTCTACTCTTTGATCATCAGCAAATGTCTTACCTGGAACTCAATCAAAAATCCAATCAGTTAGCGAGAGCCCTTAGACTTAAAGGCGTTAAAGCAAATAGCTTTGTGGGAATAAAAATGGAACGTTCCATTGAAATGATTATAGGCATACTTGCGATATTAAAAGCGGGAGGCGCCTATGTACCAATAGACCCTGAGTTTCCCGCTGAACGCATAAAATTTATGCTTGAAGATACACATATGAAGATCATACTGGCCAAAGACCACCAGAACTTGGCAGATCATTTCCAGGGCGAAATTATTCATCCGGGGGATCATTTTGAAGGAGATGACTCAAATCTCGATCCGGTAAACCAACATTCTGATTTAGCTTATGTTATTTATACATCAGGCTCAACGGGGCGGCCTAAAGGGGTTATGATTGCGCATGACTCTGTTATTAATCGCCTGCTTTGGATGCAGGATCAATTCCCGATAAACGAAGAAGATACGATTCTTCAAAAAACACCATACACATTTGATGTTTCAGTATGGGAGCTTTTTTGGTGGTTCTTTGCCGGTGCACGGCTTTCGCTTTTAAAGCCAGGCGGAGAAAAAGAGCCTAAGGAGATTATTAACGCCATCAGTAGTCACGGAGTAACAACTATGCATTTTGTCCCATCGATGCTAAACGTTTTTCTTGAATATTTAAAAGCAAAGGAAGATGCCGGAGAATGTCTCGTCTCGCTTAGAACGGTGTTTGCCAGCGGAGAAGCCCTCAAGTCTTATCAGGTAGAGAAGTACAGACAATTAATATATATGAAACATGGTACGAAGCTAATCAATTTGTATGGGCCAACGGAAGCAACAGTCGATGTAACTTATTACGATTGCGATTTTTCAAACATCCCCAATCCAATTCCAATTGGTAAGCCTATCTATAATACGCAATTATATATTTTAGATGCGAAAGAACGGCCGCAGCCGGTAGGGGTCGCAGGTGAATTATGTATTGCCGGTGACGGATTGGCAAAGGGATATTTAAATCTGCCGGAGCTCACTGATGCAAAGTTCAAGTTACATTTAATCAAGTCCGGTGAAAAGAGAATATATAAGACAGGCGATCTTGCACGCTGGTTACCCAATGGAAATATTGAGTATTTAGGGAGACTGGATTACCAGGTCAAAATAAGAGGGTACCGAATCGAATTGGAAGAGATAGAAACCAGGCTGCTGGAGAACCCGTCTATTCGTGAGAGTATCGTCTTGGCGGTAGAGAACGAACAGGGAGATAAAGAGCTGTGTGCTTATTATGTTGCTGACAATCCAATCAGCCCAGCTGAAATAATAGCTTATTTATCCCAAAGTTTACCCTATTATATGATTCCAAGTTTTTGCAGGCAGATCGAATTGATGCCCGTATCAGCAAACGGAAAAATGGATAGAAGCAAGCTGACAAATATCTTTAATGACTCGAAAGCTGTAAAATGCATCTCTCCTCCGGAATCAGCAATGGAGCAAAAAATAGCGGCAGTATGGAGCAATGTCCTTAAGATTGAAAATATTGATATTCATGCAGATTTTTTTCAGACAGGAGGAAATTCACTAAAAGCAGTTTTGCTGGAAGTTGAATTAGAGAAGGAAGGGCTGCGTCCTAAAGAGTTGCTGGTCTATGCCCGTAAAACCATTTACAGTATGGCCCAATACTTTGAGTCTCTATAGCAAAGGTCTGGAGGCGTTAATGTGTCTATAACCAATACATATGCAGCACGGCTGGCACCATTTTTTATGGCCAGAATAAACCCCATGTCTACTGGCGTTATTGAACCGCTGATTCTGCATCAAACATTAGAGGCTCTTAGCACTATAAAAATGCTGCAGGAACGGTTGATGATGACCGGGAATACGCTCGAAAAACCGTTATTTGCTTTAGTTGCTAGACTGGAGACAGAGCATGAATTAAGAAGAGGCGTTTTAGCTTTAAAGCGGGACTTGTTCAATCAGCGGGCCCCGAAGATATCAGCAGAACAGATGAAGGTCATTCAAACTCTGCTGGATAAAGAAACTAACGGCCTGTTAGCGGAGTGGTTTGATTTGTGGGATCAGTGCGAAGGATTATTAGAGGAAAGCAGAACAATTTTTCAGCAGGAGACAGCTTTTTCTAGCAGATATTTAAATACATGTTTAGAGAACCCTGAATTACAGAAAGGAATTGCTCTTGCCAGTCCTGAGTTTATGAAAAGCTTGTCCCAATACTGTGCGGGTAAAGATCAGATGTGGTTCCCTGGAGAGAGTCTTTCCAAAAGTGCCGTTTCTTATCTGACCAGAGCCGCAGTGAAAACAAGCCCGTTCAGCACCTTCTCTCAAATCGCGCTTATAAATAATTCGGATGGATTAACTACCGGACAGGAAAAGGTAAGGGGAGGTTCCTATATCCGCTTGCTGCAGCCCATTATACACTTATGGTTTAGGCGTATTATGCAGGACCGGGACTTAGGCAGAGCCGTCAAATTCTACTATAACGAAACTCATTTCTTTGATGGCGAGAATTATAACGTAATGGATAGTTATTACTTTATACAAGATACAGTACCCTTAAAAAAGGAAAAAATGAACTCAGTGATCCTCAGCCCTTCCGTTATGAATAAACTTGAGGAGCTGAAGTACGGTTCTCAAGTGGAGTGGCTGAATCATTTGAGGCAGGACGGGGGGGACGAGGTTTTTGAAGAATTGGTAAGGCTTAACCTGCTTATCCCGTTGTCACCTTACAGGAGTAGTGATGAGTATCCGTTAAAAGGTTTAATCGAAATCTTACAGCAGGCCTCAGGTACGAATCGCCAGCCATTGATTGATAAACTGGCAGCTATTGAAAGCATTGTTTATCGGTTGAAATCATGTGATGCCCACCAGCGAATTATTTATTTGCAAATGCTGAAGACCGGGGTTGAATCTACATTTATATTGTTAGGACTCTCGGTACCTGACTGGTTAGAGAAAGTAAGTCTTGTTTACGAGGACTGTAAAGCAGTAGAGGCACCGGTGTCTTACAGTTCTATATTGGACTCCGATTTGTGCCAAGTAGGGGAATGGCTGAAGGATACCATGTTTATAAGCGGAGTATATGATTATTTGCTCAATAGATTTGTTGAAATGTACGGGGCGGGGGGCAGGTGCTTTAATATTCCGGAATTTTTGCACAAGATTATTCAAAGTGATACTTTTGCGGAAGAATTAAAGCTTATTCAGGAGGCTGACAGGTCACTAACACGGAAAGAGGCAGTCCGCCGAAGACGGAAGCTGGGCAACGGAAGCACCGCTAGCCCAACAAGAGGAATATTGTTTCAAACAATCTCCCAGAGCAGGGAACAGTTTGAAGCGGGTGATTATCTGCTTGTATTAAACGGACTGCCAAGCGGGACGGGGAATTTAATGAGCCGTTTTATTCCACTTTTCAAAGACGATACCACAACAATGTCTGAATATCTGCAATTATGGCTTCAGCAGGTATATGGTAACGAGAATATTATGGCTGTTGTGTATGGTGCTGACTGGAATAATATGCAGATGTTTTATCCGGATACCGGGCGTGTACTGTACTGGCCGGGCGAGACCCTTCAAGCAGATGTTAAGAACACCAGGATCAATTTAGATAAGCTCTCTATAAAACATAATCCGGGTGACAATACATTAGCCGTAGAAGATGAACAGGCAAACCTTGTAGCTCCGGTATATATGGGAACCGCTGCCAAGAAGCATCTTCCTATTTCCTTGCAGTTATTTCTTACAATTACTGATCCATGGTTACAGGCAGCAGAGGAAGGTTCTACCGGTTCTGTTCTTAACTCCGGGATTGTTTATTCCAAAAGAGAGGTTTTAGGGAAAGTTGTAGTGCGAAGAGAACAATGGATCATAACGGGTGGTGCTTTTCCTGTACGGAAAGCTAATGAAAGTCATTACGACTATTATTCTAGGCTGCAGCGATGGAGAATGGATAATAACCTGCCTGAGGAAGCTTTTGTTACGGTGAAAAAGAAGCAGGGAACTGCAGTTAACAAAATTTCGAAAAACACGATTACTGAGAAAAAACCTTTTTATGTCCACTTTGGAAGCCCTCATTGTTTAGAGGCTATGCAAAAAATGGTCCGGGGAGACGAGAGCGTTATCATCTTAACAGAAATGTTGCCCGGCCGACAAGAACATCTATCTCATAGCGGATCTCATGCCACAGAGTTAATGGGGTTAATGAGATGGGGAGAGAGCGGACTATAGAAGTTTATGAAAATTATAAAAGAGGTTGGGAGCCATGAACGCAAAAATTTTGCCAATTAAAGAACCGGTACTGAACGGGTATCCGGATTACGCTATATTTTTATCGATCATCGCAAACTATGAAAGTACAAAAGATTGGATGTATACAAATTTTGTTCAGCTCTTTTTTGACCCCGGCGCCAAATACAATAAATTACGATTCTTTTATACAGACAATCGGGGGAAATTATTTAACGTATTAAACCCTTGGTTTGAATATCAAATGATTAATAAAAGTACAGTGGATAGCTGCAAAATTGATTGCATTGATTTCGTTGTCGATGCAATCAATTCAAATCAGTATGTTATAGCACATGTCAATGAATACTACATACCTGCTGCTTTCGGCTATAACAACTATTCGAATTCGCATAAAATGTTTATTTACGGATATGACAGCAACGAACACTTCTACATTCAGGGATATCTGAGGGAATCCGGACAATATTCAACAAGTACAATTAAGTTCTCCGACTTTAAATTGGCTTACGAGAATAATCATTGTAACAGTGACCGGAAAATGTATTTTTTAACATTCGATGATAAGAAAGAATATCCTTTCAATAAGGATGCGTTTATAGAGCAATTGGAGTATTATTTGTATGCGAAGGATAGCTCATTGAAGCTGCAAGAGCATCTGAATCCGATGAATCACTTGAAGTTTGGCATAGACATTTATACTGAATTAAAAAAGTTGTTTGATCCGGATCATATAGAGGAATGGTTTGTTGAAAACAATATGCTTAATGTTAAACCTGTACATGTGTTATGGGAACATAAAAAATTCATGCTTGAGCGGATGAAATACTTGGGAGCCAAGGGAACCTTATTAAATTGGGTTTACTATTATAATAACTTTGAAGATATTGAACAACATGCTTTCTTAATCAAAAATAAGTTAATGAAATATGGTATAACCAAGCAGGTCGCTCTACTTGCCGAGATCACTCAGCTTATCACTGTCATTGAAAAGAAAGAAATTGAATTGATAACTGAATTACTTAATGAAGCCTATCGAATGTGAATATAAGCCTGATTAGAGCCCGCCATAGCTCAATCAGGCTTATTTCGTATTATCCCCGTCTGCTCACCGCCGCAATCCCTCCCGAAACTGACTGGGCGATTCCCCCGTCCACAGCTTAAACTGCTTGGAGAAATACAGAGGATCGGTGAACCCGCAGGAGTTGCCCACCTGTTCCACACTTAGATTCGTGCTTAACAGCTCCTTGGCCCGTTCCATACGGACCTGATTGATGTACTGCTTGGGCGAAAGGCTGGTGAGCTGCTTGAACACTTTGGTGAAATGGGTCCGGTGATAGCCCAGGGAGGCGGCAAGCTTTTCAATGGAGACCGGAAGCATGTACTGGGTCTGGAACCAGCGGATCGCCTGCTCCACAACACGTTCGGAGTCCGTTAACGCTTCGGCCGTGGAGTAACGCAGCTTATGAGAGTTTAAACGGGCGAACTCGGCCAGAAGGACACGGAACCAGCCGTCAGTAGCCAAAGTTGTTACTGTTTCCCCGGACTGTTGTTCCAGCACCCGCTCGATACTTTCAAAAAGGCCTGACAGATGTTCCGGATCGGCTCCTCTTACGATGGGATCGGTAGTGGTAATTCCGGTTTTTCCCAGAATATCCAAGGTACCCGGGCCTTGAATGGCAACCCAGCGATAGCTCCAGGGCTCGGTATGGTCAGCTTCGTAGCTGAATAATACACCGGGAAAAATAACAAAGGTATCCCCCTGAAAAAGCCGGTAGCTTTTACCCTGCCAGACGAACGTGCCGTACCCGCTTTCTACGGTATGTATCAAAATGTATGGATGAACGGCTGGGCCGATTTTATGACCTGGCTCAGGTCTGGCAGCGCCGGCAAAGGTTATATTCAGATCCGCATTCAATAAGTAGGGGTTAATCTGTATCCTGTACTCATAATGTTCCGGGTTTTCCATTATAGCGCTCCTGGTTGTTGAAAGGAATGAAATAAATGATACTACAAATCTCCATGCAGAGGTGGCAATGTTCCATGCCTATTTTGCTGCTGTGATTTTATAGTAAGGGATATAAAGATCATTATCAACTCAAAGGTAATGAACAAAAGGAGCGTATAATCGATGAGCAAAATTGTATTTTTAGGAGCTGGAAGTACTGTTTTCGCTAAAAATGTTCTTGGGGACTGTCTGCTTACGCCGGCCCTGCAGGATTTTGAGATTGCCCTATTTGATATTAATTCCGAGCGGCTGCGTGATTCTGAAATTATGCTTAACAATATCCGTAAAACGTCTGGAAGCAGATGCAACATAAAGGTATATACAGACCGTAAAGAGGCCCTACGTGGAGCGAAGTATGCGATTAATGCGATTCAGGTCGGCGGGTACGATCCGTGCACGATTACCGATTTTGAAATTCCCAAGAAATACGGTCTCCGCCAGACTATTGCAGACACAATCGGGATCGGCGGGATTTTCCGCAATCTGCGGACCATTCCTGTACTGGACGAGTTCGCAGCGGATATCCGCGAGGTCTGCCCGGATGTGCTGTTCCTGAATTACACGAACCCGATGGCGGTGCTGACCAACTATATGAGCCGGTATGCCGGAGTGCAGACAGTCGGATTATGCCATAGCGTGCAGGTGTGTGTGCCGGAGCTTTTCAAATCGCTGGGGATGGATGATACGGGCGTTAAATCAAGGATTGCCGGGATTAATCATATGGCCTGGCTGCTGGAGGTTTCGCGTGACGGGGTGGATTTGTATCCTGAGATCAAGAGACGGGCCCAAGAGAAACAGCAGGCAGGGAAGCACTCCGACATGGTCCGCTTCGAGCTGATGAATAAGTTCGGCTACTATGTTACAGAATCTTCTGAGCACAGTGCGGAGTATCATCCTTATTTTATTAAAAGAAATTATCCGGAGCTGATTGACCAGCTCAACATTCCGCTGGATGAATATCCGCGCCGCTGCCGCGAACAGATCAGTAACTGGACCCAAATGCGGGATGAGCTGGTGGGAGATGTGAATCTGGAGCATCAGCGGTCACACGAATACGCGTCCTATATCCTTGAAGCCATTGAGACAGATATCCCTTACACGATCGGCGGGAATGTGCTGAATACCGGATTAATTACGAATCTTCCAGATGAGGCTTGCGTCGAGGTACCGTGTCTCGTTAACAGAAACGGGATCAGCCCGACCTATGTCGGAGACCTTCCGCCACAGCTGGCTGCATTGAACAGAACGAATATTAACACCCAGCTGTTGACGATAGAAGCCGCTAGAACCGGCAAAAAAGAGCATATCTACCATGCGGCGATGCTTGATCCGCATACGGCTGCCGAGCTATCGCTGGATGATATTGTGGCGCTATGCGATGATCTGATTGAAGCCCACGGCAGCTGGCTGCCTAAATTTAGATAAGGAGATTAAGACATGAGTATGAAAGACAAGCTCCACGATGTCAGCCTGTATCTGCCCGGTGATGAGGAGCTAATGAAAGCACAGACGCTCTGTCTCGAAGCGCTCTATGACTTCAACCGGACCCGGCCAAGTGAATATGATAAAAGAATGGCGATGCTGAGGGAAATGTTTGCGGAGATCGGCGAGAACTGCTACATTGAACCGCCGTTTCATGCGAACTGGGGCGGGAAGCATGTCCATTTCGGCAAAAATATATATGCGAACTTCAATCTGACGATGGTGGATGATACGCATATTTATGTCGGGGATTACACGATGTTCGGCCCGAACGTGACTGTAGCTACAGCCGGCCATCCTATTCTCCCTGAGCTGCGGGAACAGGCATATCAATATAACGCACCTGTGACAATCGGAAAAAACTGCTGGATCGGCGCCGGCGCCATTATCCTCCCGGGCATTACAATTGGCGATAATACGGTAATTGGTGCGGGGAGCATCGTAACAAAGGACATCCCTGCTAACGTAGTGGCGATCGGCAATCCTTGTAAGGTGCTGCGTGAGATTAATGAGCAGGATGAGCAGTTTTATTTTAAAGGGCGGCGGATTGTTAGGGAGGATTTGGTGTAGGAGCAGAATAGGATGAGTAGAGAACCGCGCGCAGGCGCGGTTTTTTGTTATATCGCTAAGCTCAATTGACAGCCCCCCACCACATACCTATAATTTAAATCATTATGAAAGCTGTTTCACATTCCGACAGCCAATCTGTTTATGTAAGATGAAACCCCTTTATTTAAGCGGGTTTCATTTGTTTTTTAAAGATAAGAAAGTATATCTTTCACGCTATACTTTATCCTTATCTTTCTCGCAGTAACGGATACCGTTCTTTTAAGGACGGCGTAACCGTTTCAACTTGTCGTACTTTTGTTCCAAAAAGGAGAAGCCATGGAAACAACGTTCTGCAAAATAGTAGTGGTGGACGATGAGATGCTGGTGCGGCAGGGGATTATGCATCTGCTGGACTGGGAGGGGGAAGGCTTTCAGATCGTCGGGGAGGCGTCCAACGGCCGTGAGGCGTTTGAGCTGATCGAGTCGCAGCAGCCGCATATTATCCTGACGGATATTGTCATGCCGGTGATGGACGGGGAGGAGCTGATCCGGCTCGTCAAGGGCATGTATCCGGAGATTGAAGTCATTGTGCTGAGCAGCTTCAGCGAGTTCGAATATGTGCGCTCTACGTTTCAGAGCGGGGTGGCCGACTATATTCTGAAGCCGCGGCTGGAGGCGGCGTCGCTGCTGGCTGTACTGAAGAAGACGGCACAGCGGATTCCGGTGCTGCAGCAGGTGGACTGGAGGAATGACAAGCGGCAGTCTGCCGATTATATTCTGGACAAGCTGATATCCGGCTATCCGGTGGAGTATGAGGCTGAGGCGCTGCAGGAGATTTTCCCGTATCCGGGCTACACCTTAATTGTAGCGGATACTGGTGATGAACCGGGAGCGATCAGCCGCAAAGAGGAATGGCTGGAGAACAGCATCCGTTCTCTGCTGCAGTCTGGCGGCAGTCCGCTGTCCTTCCGCCGGCTGTCCACGCTGGAAGGACATGTACGGCTGCTGTTTAACCTGCCGGAAGACGGGCAGGAGACGCTGATCAAGCTGGCCGAGCAGATATTTACTACCGGAATCCGGGCCAATATGTTTCTGAGTCTGGCTGTCAGCCGGACTTTTACGCAGTTGCAGGAGCTGCACACGGTATACTCACAGGAGCTGATGAAGCTGCTGGACCACCGGTTTTTCCTGCCTGAACGCTGCCTGCTGGCCGATCATGGCGGGGCGGTGCAGCCGGGACCGGCCTTTGACCAGGAGGCTTTCGCAGCAGAGCTGAACCGCCAGGAGTTCGATCAGGCGTTTGCCCGGCTCAGCGCTTATGTATCCTCGATGTCCGGCCGCCGCGATACGGGTGTGTCCGAGTTTAAGTCCTTTTTGTGCCACAGCATCTTTCAGATCATCGGGATGCTGCTGCAATTCCATTATGAGGCCCGTGCTCTGGATGACAGCAAATATGAGTATTTCCGTTCGATTCATGAAGCCAGGCATGTGGGAGAGACGGAGGCGCGGCTGATGCAGTTTTTGCAGGATGCGACCGAGTGTGTTACGAAGAACCGCGGCGGCACACCGGCGATGCAGAAGATTCTGCTGTACATCGATGAGCATTATTCACGACAGCTTACGCTGACGGAAGTAGCCAGAGAGTTTCATTTTAACCCGTCCTATTTATCTAATTATTTTACTCTGCACAATAAAGAAGGCTTCAACGAATATTTAAACCGGGTGCGGATCGGCAAAGCTTGCCTGTTGCTGAAGGAGGAACCGGGCCTGTCGATCTCCGAAATCAGCAGTATGGTCGGCTATTCCGATCACAGCTATTTCACCAGAGTGTTCCGCAAGCTGATGAACGTGTCGCCAAGCCAATACCGGAAGGGATAACGCAGGAGTTGGAAGGAGCCCGAAATGGGAGTAATGGAAAAATGGCTCAAAAAGCTCAAGGATCAGAGCCTGTTCAGCAAAATATTTGTCGTCATGGTCATCAGCATTGTGCTCGTTACCGTACTGATTACGACGGTGACGGCCCAAATGTCGCAGACGCTGTTTGTGCAGACGTTCAGCATCACCAATTCAAAGATCATTAACCAGATAAAAAGTGCACTAGATAACTCCCATTACACTACCGTCAATACTGCTATCAATGTCGGACAGAGCGGAGTAATCCGCAGCTTCATGACAGAGAAGGATGGCAGCTCACTGGCTAATTTCCGGCGGTATTACAGCATGCGCGACCAGATGGACCGCATTCAGTCAGGGATCGGCGCCGCTAATGTGGGCCTGTCCATTCTGGGAGGGAACGGCAGAAACTATACCAGCGATGTGACCTATTGGTCGGGCTCTGCAGAACAGCTGAGGGATAACCCCATTACAGTGGCTGCGCAGAAGCAGGGCGGGAAGCTGTTTTACAGCTTT
Organism: Paenibacillus sp. FSL R7-0345; assembly: GCF_038595055.1. Lineage (NCBI taxonomy): Bacteria > Bacillati > Bacillota > Bacilli > Caryophanales > Paenibacillaceae > Paenibacillus > Paenibacillus sp. FSL R7-0345. The sequence goes on along the minus strand of NZ_CP152002.1, from coordinate 6,249,537 downwards.
ATGGACGGGGGCCCGCTGAATTCCCAGAACCGTACGCTGGTCGCCGTTAAAGCGCTGACTGCCCCCGGACTTGCAGAGCCGTATGGTACGCTGTATATGTTCACCCGCGAGGTGGATTTCCGCAAGAATTACGCCAGCTTTACGAGCAAAGGCAATGATGTCATGTTCCTGGATACGGCCGGGCGGATTGTGTCGAGCAACCGGACAGAGCAGATTGGCAGCTTTTCGCCTGACCTCCTGGACAGCGCGAAGCAGATTGCCGAGGCGGGCCTTGACAGCCAGGAGCTGACGATCGGGGGACGGGAAGTCATTGTGCTGGCTGATTACCTGCCGTCCTACAACTTTTATATTGTAAACCTGATTGATAAAGATGAGACCATCGGTACGCTGTTCGATAAAAGAATGCTGTTTCTGATCGGCGGGGCGATTGCTGCGGTTGCACTGCTCCTGATCTACTTCCTGACCAAGCGGCTGACATTATCCCTGCGTACGCTGGTCAAAAAAATGTCCAATGTGACCAAAAAGAATTTCCATAACTATATGGCTGTTACCGGCAGTTATGAGACAAGGCAGCTGAGCACAGCATTCAACTACATGCTCAAGGAGCTGAATGATTATGTCGCCCAGCTGGTGGAGACGCAGAAGGAGCAGCGGAATGCGGAACTGGCGGCACTTCAGCAGCAGATAAATCCTCATTTCTTGTATAATACCCTGGCATCGGTCAATATCCTGGTGCAGCGGGGCAGTAAGGAGCAGGCGACAGAAACGATTCATGCCCTGATCTCCCTGCTGCAGAACACGATCAGCAATGTGAAAGAGACAATTACAGTCGAGGATGAGCTGATTAACCTGAAGCATTACGTCTTTATTACTCAGGTACGTAACGGCAACCGGATCAAGGTCGAGACCTTTGTTTCGCCGGACTGCATGAATGCTAAGGTACCCAAGCTGATTTTGCAGCCTTTTATTGAAAATGCTTTTTTCCACGCTTTCAATATCAAAACCTCCGGTTATATCTATGTCACCATCATGAAGGACAGGGATATGCTGCACTGTGAGGTGGTTGATACGGGGGACGGCATGGATCTGGTCAACAAAGAGACGATCCCGGCTTCCAGCAGCAGCCGTCAGCTGTTCAGCGGCATCGGTATCCGTAATGTCCATGACCGTCTGCTGCTGCTGTACGGGGAGCCTTACGGCGTATCCATCTCAAGCACTCCGGGTCAGGGGACAAAAGTCTCTATCAGAATTCCGTGCTGATTACGCATTGAAACGCTGGGTTTGCAGCATAATATAACAGCTACGCCGCGAGCCGGCGCCGCATACCGGCGCCGGCTTCTTGCATCTGTGCGGCCTGTTTTACCTAAAAAAAGTGCGAAAGGAGAAAAATAATGCTAATCCGTAGAGCGTGGAAGCGGATACAGCACACAATATTATCACTATTTTAACTAAAATCATTTCTAACGAAATGGCCGGCCGGGATGATATTCTGTTTAAAGAAAGCACTTTCAAATACATGTTAGGGGGATATACATCATGAAGAAAAAAGCTACCGCTTTGCTGCTCGCAGGATTTACACTGCTGACAGCTTGCTCAAGCAACTCCAATTCCAATAATCAGGCTAACACCGGAGCAGAAGGAAATGCAGCTGCCGGAACCCAAAAACTTACAGTCTGGGCCTGGGACAAAAACTTCAACATCGCTGCGATGAACCTGGCTAAAGATGCTTATGTGGCCAAAAATCCGGATGCACAAATTGAAGTTGTTGAGTATGCACAGGATGACATTATCCAGAAGCTGAACACAGGTCTTAACTCAGGCTCCGCTTCCGGTCTGCCGAACATTGTGCTGATCGAGGATTACCGTGCACAAAGCTTCTTGCAAACGTATCCAGACGCTTTTCAGGAACTGGGCGATGCAATCAACACAGCTGATTTCGCTGAATACAAGCTCGGGCCAACCAGCTTTGACGGCAAGCAATACGGTGTACCATTCGACTCCGGTGTTGTAGGTCTTTATGTCCGCACCGACTATCTGCAGGAAGCAGGCTATACTACTGACGATCTGCAGGATATCGACTGGCAGCAGTACATTGAAATCGGTAAAGCAATCAAAGCTAAGACCGGTAAAGACATGCTGACTCAGGACCCTAACGATCTGGGGCTGATCCGCATGATGATCCAGTCCGCCGGCTCCTGGTACCTGAAAGAAGACGGTACAACACCTGACCTGAAAGACAACGCAGTACTGAAGGAAGCTTTTGAAAGCTATAAAGAACTGATGAGTGCCGATATCGTTAAAATCAACTCTGACTGGAGCTCCTTCCTGGCTGGCTTCAACAGCGGTGACGTTGCTTCCGTTCCAACCGGTAACTGGATTACACCTTCTGTAAAAGCATCTGCTGACCAGTCCGGCAAATGGGCGGTAGTACCATTCCCTAAACTCAAGAATGCAGCAAACTCTGTACACGCATCTAACCTCGGCGGCAGCTCCTGGTATGTGCTGAACAATGATGGTAAAGAAGCAGCAGTGAAATTCCTGGGTGAAACCCTCGGCTCTGACGTTGATCTGTACCAGAAGCTTGTAACTGACGTAGGCGTTGTAGGTACTTACAAACCGGCTGCTGAAGGCGAAGCTTACGGTGCGGCTGATGAATTCTTCGGCGGACAAAAGGTTATCGCTGACTTTGCAAAATGGACTGCTGAAATCCCTAACGTAAACTATGGTCTGCACACTTATGCTATTGAGGACATTCTCAAGGTTGAAATGCAGAACTTCTTGAATGGTACAGCTATTGATAAAGCGCTTGGCGATGCACAGTCCCAGGCTGAATCCCAGATCCAGTAATATTTCTGCAAGAAACGGATTGTCCGCTGTCCTCCTTACCTGCCGGCTAGAGCCAGGACGGAGGACAGCGGCTTCTCCATTTTAAGATTTACGCCTGTATAGAGAAAGGAATGAGAGCTGTGAACCATACCATGCGCAACCGCGCTAAGCTTACCGGCTGGCTGTTTATTTCCGTGGCCGTCCTCATGATCTGTCTGTTTTATTTCTATCCGATGATCCAGGCCCTGCTGCTCTCGTTTAAGACGGGTGCGGGTGCCAACCTTCATTTTGACGGATTATCCAATTACAAACGTCTGCTTAGCGATAAAACCTTCTTTACAGCAGTCAAAAACACCTTCTTGTTCCTGATTGTACAGGTACCGGTTATGATCGTGTTTGCGATGATGATCTCGGTACTGCTGAATGACAGCAAGCTGCGCTTTAAAGGCTTTTTCCGTACTGCGATCTTCCTGCCTTGCGTAACCTCGCTTGTAGCTTACTCCGTCGTATTCAAATATCTGTTTGGTAATGACGGTCTGATCAACCTGGCTTTAATGAACATGCATATCCTGTCTGAACCAATCCAGTGGATCTCCGATCCCTTCTGGGCAAAAGTAACCATCATTATCGCAATTACCTGGCGCTGGACGGGATACAATATGATTTTCTTCCTCTCCTCGCTGCAAAACATCGACAGCTCCATTTATGAAGCCGCGAAAATTGACGGTGCTTCCGGGCCAAGACAATTTTTCGCGATTACCGTTCCGCTGCTCAAGCCGATTATCCTCTTTACGTCGATCACTTCGACAATCGGTACCCTGCAGCTGTTCGATGAAATTATGAATATAACCAAGGGAGGTCCCGGTAACGCGACGCTCTCCATTTCCCAATATATTTATAATCTTTCGTTCAAGTACACACCTGACTTCGGATATGCCGCAACTGTGTCATATTCCATCGTAATCATGATTGTTGTACTGGCCTTCCTTCAAATTAAACTGGCAGGTGATGATAAATAATGAGAAGCTTACGCCGTGCCCCAATTTATATTTTTCTGTCGATTGTAGCGTTCGTTTCGATTTTCCCGTTTCTGTGGATGATTATCAGCGCCACTAACCTTTCGGTGGACGTTACGCAGGGCAGAATGCTGCCCGGTACCGCTCTGTTCGACAATATCAGAAAGCTTACAGAGTCAATCAATCTGGTACCTGCACTCTGGAATACGCTCAAAATCGCACTGACAACAACGGTTCTGGCCCTGCTGGTTGCTTCCCTGGCCGGATACGGATTTGAAATTTACCGCAGCAAAGCAAAGGATATGGTCTTCAATCTGTTATTATTATCGATGATGATCCCTTTTGCCGCGCTGATGGTTCCGCTGTATCAAATGTTCTCCAAGCTGTCGGCCGCTGCTCCGCTTATCGGAGTTAACACAGTGGCTGCAGTGGTTCTGCCGACCTTTACGACGGCGTTCCTGATCTTCTTCTTCCGTCAGAGCTCGAAAATGTTTCCGCGGGAGCTGCTTGAAGCAGGCCGGATTGACGGATTGTCGGAGCTTGGCCTGTTCTTCAAAATCTATATGCCGACGATGAAGACGACCTATTCCGCCGCTGCAATCATCACGTTCATGTCCAGCTGGAACAACTATCTCTGGCCGCTGATCGTGCTGCAGACTCCGGAAAAACGGACGATTCCGCTGCTGATCTCGAACCTGGGCTCCAGCTACTCCCCGGATTTCGGTGTAATCATGGCCGCAGTCGTTATCTCTACGCTTCCGACAGCACTTGTCTTCTTCCTGATGCAGAAGCAGTTCGTTGCCGGTATGGTGGGATCAGTGAAGTAAGGATTTAAATGTTCACTTTCTATCAGAGGAGGAAATGAAATTGGCAGTTAACCCAAGCTTGAGCTGGCTGGAAGATCCGGGCACCTTTAAGGTAAACCGGGTGGAAGCTCATTCGGACCACCGTTATTACACGAATACGGCTGAGGCAGAGGCCGGAGCGCCGATGGATATGCGCTTCAGCCTGAACGGAAGCTGGAAGTTCAGCTATGCGCCGAATCCGGCAAGCCGTGTAGAAGCGTTCTATAAGGAAGAATTTAATTGTACCGGCTGGGACAACATTCAGGTTCCCGGACATATCCAGCTGCAGGGCTACGGCCGGCCGCAATATGTCAATACAATGTATCCTTGGGATGGGCTGATTGATCTTCGTCCGCCGCATATCTCTCCGGAGCATAACCCGGTGGGCAGCTATGTTAAAGAGTTCCGTCTGCCGGAAAAGCTGGAGAACGGACCGCTGTTCATTTCCTTCCAGGGTGTGGAATCGGCTTTCTATGTGTGGTTGAACGGCGAATTCGTCGGCTATGCCGAGGATAGCTTCACTCCTTCGGAATTTGACCTGACCCCGTTTGTACGGGCAGGCAAAAACAAACTGGCTGTTGAGGTTTACCAGCGCAGCACCGGCGGCTGGCTGGAGGACCAGGATTTTTGGCGGTTCTCCGGGATTTTCCGGGAAGTGTACTTATATACGGTTCCTAAAGTTCATATCCGTGATCTTGAAGTACGGGCTGAGCTGGATGATACTTATACGCAAGGCAGTCTGAACGTAACAATGCGCCTGCTGGATACGCCGCAGGAAACGGTCAGCGCCAAGCTTGAGCTGAAGGATAGAGACGGGGAGGTCCGGCTTAGCAGCGAGGGTGTGTTCGACGGGCAGGAGCTTACGCTGTCGGGAGAAGTGGCCGATGTGCTGACCTGGAGTGCAGAGAATCCTTATCTTTATACCGTTTGTCTCACTTTGACGGGAGCAGATGGAGCGGTCGTAGAGGCTGTTGTGCAAAAGGCCGGCTTCCGCCGGTTCGAGATGAAAAACAAACTGATGTGCATTAACGGCAAGCGGATTGTCTTCAAAGGTGTTAACCGGCATGAATTTAACTGCCGCACAGGCCGCAATATTACCCGCGAGGATATGCTGTGGGATATTGAGACACTGAAGAGAAGCAACATCAATGCCGTCCGTACCTCGCACTATCCGAACCAGACTATGTGGTATGAGCTGTGTGATGAATACGGGGTTTATGTCATCGATGAAATGAACCTGGAAACTCACGGCTCCTGGCAAAAGATGGGCGCGGTTGAGCCTTCCTGGAATATTCCGCACAATGACCCGCAATGGCATGATATCGTGCTGGACCGCGCGATCAATATGGTGGAGCGGGACAAGAACCATCCGTCCATTCTGATCTGGTCCTGTGGTAACGAATCGTATGCAGGGCAAGTCATTTTGGATGTGGCGAACTGGTTCCGCAGCCGGGACAACAGCCGTCTGGTGCACTATGAAGGCGTGTTCTATGACCGCAATTATAATGATACAAGTGATATGGAGAGCCGGATGTATGCCAAGCCGGCCGACATCGAGGAATATCTGAACAGTAACCCGGACAAGCCGTATCTCAGCTGCGAATATATGCATGCGATGGGGAACTCCGTCGGCGGCATGCATAAGTACACAGAGCTTGAGAACAAGTACCCGATGTACCAGGGCGGCTTCATCTGGGATTATATTGATCAGTCCATTCTGAAGAAGGACCGCTATGGTAACGAGTTCTTCGCTTATGGCGGCGATTTCGGTGATCGTCCGACAGATTACAGCTTCTGCGGGAACGGCATTGTCTTCGCTGACCGGAAGTGGACACCGAAGATGCAGGAGGTTAAATTCCTGTATCAGAATTACAAGCTTGCGCCAGACCAGACATGCATCCGCGTGACGAATGAAAGTCTGTTCGCAGGAACCGATCATCTGGCACTGGAATACAGCCTGTACTGTGACGGTGAGCTGCTGGGCAAGTGGACAAAAGAGGTTGACGCTGCTCCGCAAAGCGAAGTGCTTGTGCCGATTGAGCTTCCGCAGACGGAAGGAACGCCGGGCGAATACAGCATCCAGGCTTCCCTGGTGCTGAAGGAAGCAGAGCTTTGGGCCGAAGCCGGATATGAAATCGCCTTTGGCGAGCATATCTTTAACGTGGAAGCCGGGCAGGCGGAACTTCCGGCAGGCGCACTGAATGTAGTAGAAGGAGATGTGCAAATCGGCGTAATTGGCGAGGGCTTCACTGTAATCTTCTCCAAGCAGGTCGGATCACTGGTATCGCTGAACTATAAAGGACATGAGATGATTGAGGCTCCTCCAGCTCCGCTGTTCTGGCGGGCAACGACCGACAACGACAAAGGAACCCAGCTCGGTTACCACGGCGGAGCCTGGTATGCGGCAAGCCTGGCCCGCAAATGCGTGGAGGTCAGCCTTGAGAAGCTGGAAGGTTCTGTTACGGTAAGCTTTGACTACCGGTTCAGCATTCATGAAGAGCTGGCGTTCAAAACAGCCTATACCGTATACGGCGACGGATCGGTAAGAGTACGTACACGCTATTCCGGTGCTGCCGGACTTCCGGATGTGCCGATTGTGGCCTTGTCCTTCAAAATGTCGGCTGACTATGAGCAGTCAGAGTGGTATGCGATGGGACCTGAGGAGAACTACATCGACCGTGCATTCGGCGCCAGACTCGGCGTGTTCAGCCGGAAGGTGCAGGACCTGCCGTCCCGCTACCTTGTACCGCAGGAATCGGGTAACCGCACCGGCGTCCGCCGCGTGAGCATTACCGATAAAGCAGGAGTCGGGCTGCAGATTACAGCTCCGGCAAGCGCGCCTGTAGAGTGCACTTTGTCGCCTTACACTGCATTCGAGCTGGAGCATGCTGCTCATCCGTTTGAGCTTCCGCAGGTTCACTACACTGTAGTGACTGTTGCCGGCAGACAAATGGGCGTCGGCGGTGACGACAGCTGGGGTGCACCGGTTCATCCGGAATACAGAACTCCTGCGGATCAGCCGCTGGAATATGAATTCTTCCTGTCCAGTGTGGGATTAGGAGAGAGATAATTTAATGTTGTGAAGTGAAGCCGGCCCCGTTCTGATGATATTCAGAGCGGGGCCGGTTTTTGCTTGGGTGCTTTTGAATACATGGTGGCATTTAGTTGGAAATTCGGCACTTAATTCTTTGATATTCAGCTTAGTGGAGCCATTAGTTGGAAAAACTACACTTATTTTTAGCCTCAGCTTCTAATTATGGCCAAATCGGCAGATATAAGTGACGTTTTTACAACTAGTAGAGCGATTTCAGGGGTTTCGCCCAGAAATAGATGACAATTTTACACTTAGCTTAGTCAGGACTAAACCTGAAGAGGTACCGGAATGACACCCGCGCTTTTCTTCACAGGCTTGCTCCAGTACTGCTCGTTTCCGGGGAGGTCATCGAACCATTCGGCATCTTCCGGACAGTCGAGAATCATGAATTTCCCGTACTCCTGATCGCGGGACTGGTGGTACTTAAGATAGGCTTTGCCGTCTTCAATAGCCAGAATTTCAATTTTGCCGGAGGAGTGGCTCATGGAGAGCCGGACTCTTTTGCCGAGGCCTGAGGTTCGGGCTTTGGCTTCTTCGACGATCCGGTATACCTGCTCAAGCGGCAGGACGAATTCACGGTTGCCGGCGATCGGCCGGTTAATAAAGAAATAGTAGGGCGTGATTCCGGCCCAGGACAGGCGGTCCAGCAGCTCACCCAGAACAGCAGGGTCATCGTTAATGCCCTTAAGCACCGGAGTCTGATTGACGATAATCGCGCCGGCATCATGCAGGGCTCTTACGGCCCGTTTGGCCTCAGGTGTAATTTCCCGCGGATGATTAATATGCGCCATAATATAAATTCGTTTCTCTACAGTAGAGTGGGTGCGGATCAGCTCCAGCAGCTCAGGGTCCTGAGAGATACGCATCGGATTGAATACCGGCAGCTTGGAGCCGAGGCGGATGATTTTGACGTGTGGAATAGCTCTAAGGCTCTCAATAATGAAACGCAGCTTGGTCGTTGAGAGAATCAGGCTGTCTCCACCAGTTAGCAGGACGTTGTTGATTTCAGGATGGGCGGCGATATACTCGATTCCGGCGGTGACATCGGAGGAGGCTTCTTTGACATCGTTGCGGAATAGCCGTTTACGGAAGCAATAGCGGCAGTAGGCACCGCAAACCTCGGAGACAATCAGCAGCGCGGTGGTCCGGTATTTATGCTGGCAGCCATTAACGACGTAGTTGGCCTCCTCATCAGAGGCATCCCACTGGCCGTATTCCATAAGCTCACCTTCAGCGGGAATAACAAGCTTGCGGATGGGATCCTCCGGGTCCTCCCAATTAATCAGTGATAAATAGTAGTCATTCGCCCGGAACACAAATTTGTCCGTGACCTCTTTGAGCCGCGATCTTTCCGCTTCAGGCAGCATTTCCATTTTGTTAATGTCGGTTATGTATCGTACCTTTTGCACATGAATCTCTCCTTTGTTCTCCTAATGGCGAGACAATAGGGAGCCTTGATGTCAAAAGCCAAACTGTTAGCCAGCAGGGCCTCTAAAGAACACAAAAAGAGACCCTTAGCACAAGGGTCTCATGTTATAAACATAAAAAAGCAGACCCATCCACTACTGACGAGGTTAGCTGACGGACTCGGGTAAGATGGTACCCTACATTGCATTACTCAATGATTCGCCCCAATTGACTGGTTCCCCCGCTTTCCAGCTGGAAATACTGGAAATTAAGCGTAGTTCAAGTATAACCTGCAAAGTTTGCTGAAGTCAAAGCTGTTGGCAGAGTGCACGGCATAATATTTTTCAAGGAAAATTATAATTAAACTTTATTTGGCTTACTGCTTGATTGTGTTGTACGATATCGGCATATCTTTTTACAACAAGGAGGGTCTTGATGAAGCTGGGCTATTTGATCATCGATATGCAGGAGATTCATGTGCGGGATTACGTGGATCAGAAGACGCTGGACCGCGGCTGCGAATATATGAATTATGTGGCGGACATGCTCCGGGAGAAGGACCAGCTGGTCATTCACATTCAGGATATTGAGGGAATAGAGGAAGATACCAAGGAGCGCTATAATATTATTCCGGAAATCCGGGTAGCGGACAGTGACCTGAAAGTTACCAAAGAGCATTCGAACGCATTCTGGAAAACAGAGCTGGAGCAGCTTCTGAAGGAGCACGGTGTTGAGCTGCTGATTATCTCCGGCTTCTCGGCTGAGCACTGCGTGCAGTTTACCTACAATGGGGCGAGCGAACGGGGCTTCCGGCCGGTTTTGCTGCAAAATGGCGTTCTGAGCGCACACAGCGATACCGTGACTGCCGCCCACAGAGACCGCAATCTGATCTCGTATCCGGTGATTCCCTATTTGATTAACCAGTAGTATGAATGACCAGTGACACCCTGTTTGTCTGCAGTATTATGCTGCGGAACAAACGGGTGTTTTTTTATTTGGGATCCGTGAATAATATTGAAACTTTTTCCAAATAATCTCGTCCATTAATACATAGATATCTGCATGGGGGAGGATTACATAATGAAAAATGGGAAGCTGGCTGCCGGCATTCTGGCCGCGGCCATCGCTTTAAGTCCGGGAGCGGCATCTGCGGCTGCGGACAGTGTTATTCAGCTGAATTACAAAGAGACTTCGCTGGGCAGCAGCCAGGTAGTTACTTCTGGTACTACGCTTGTTCCGCTGCAGCAGCTGGCAGAGACGATGGGCTACGCACTCACCTGGAACCAAAGTACGAAGTCAGCGAAGCTGATCCGTCCGGGACATGAAGTTACATTAACTGCCGGTACTGTTAACGCAACGGTAGACGGCAATGCGTCAACTCTGGCTGAAGCACCCCGTATCCTCAAAGGTAAAATCTATGTCCCGCTGGTGTCGGCAGTCAGTCTGCTGGGCGGCAAAACGGTGTATGACAAAGACAGCAACCGCCTGAATATTGTGGACGAGCTGCGTTATTCGGTTGCTTCCACGCAAGGCAGGACGTACTGGGTCTCCCAAAAGAACGGCGATGTATTTTATAGTGCTTCCGTTACCGGAAAGCCGGTGCTGATCGGGGCGCTGCCGTTTACGGATCTGATTTATACCCATAGCCTTGCGGTTAAGAATGTAGGTAAGGGTACGGAGCTTTTGCTGCTCACCGATAACCATTATGCGATGTTCAATGATTTCAGCAACAGCTATCAGGTACTGATCCGGAACGGCAAAATCCTGAAGCAGATGGACTATCACTATATGGCCAAATCATACATAAAAGCTCCACTGCTGAAGACGGGCCAGCTCTACATGACTGACGGCGGGAGTGTCCAGTACATAAACGCGGACGGGAGTCCGGGTAAGCTCTTTGACCTGCAAAGCATCACAGGCACAGAAGGGAATTACACCATCGAATACGCGGCGGAAGATATTATTCTGGCGCGCTTAATGACAAGCACACAGTTATTTGCCATTCATACAGCAAGCGGGACAAGCGTCAATCTTAGTCAGCAACTGATCAGTGCCGGGGACCGTAAAGAGTGGGACCGGGCAGACGGCTCGGATGACTTTTATCTGACAAAAATGCTGGTGCTGAAGAAGCGGGAGGGAAACGTGATGACTTTCACCTATGCAACGCTGCCTGACGGAAAAGTGAAGACCGTGACGTATACAGTGGGTACGCAATAAATCCGGGGTGGGTTAAGGAGGAGCATAATGAGAAAAATGACTGCTGTAGCAAGCTGTCTGTGTATCTTTATGGTTGCTATTATAGCAGGATGCAGCAGTTTAGCTAAAGGAGAGCCTAAAGAGGTAGAATTGAAGCAGCTTAGCAGTGGTGCTAGAAGCTTTGTAAACCAGATCAAGGATAAAAGCGGACTGTATCTGTATTCACCTGCCGGCGGGCAGGCTTATCTTATCGTTAACCACCTGGTAACCGGGAGGGATAAGGAAGCGAAGTATCTGGAGTCGTTGAAATCAGAATTAAAGGATCATTTATTAAGACTAGATGTGAATGAGCTGGGGACAACAGAGTATACGGATCAGCGGCTGGGAAAAATAAGGTTTTTTGAGCTTGGTGACAGCAGCGGGAAATATAGCGCGATTCAGGTTTACAAAAACGGAGTGGTGAGCAAATTTGATTCCATAGGCGGTTAACTGCAGCTCAGACCTTGAACAACGCCAAAAAAGAGATGCCCGACAGACCGGGGGATGGTCTGCGGGGCATCTCTTTTACATTACATAACGTTATTTCCGGGCCAGCTCCTGCCGTACAATCGGGGCAACCTTGGTGCCGAGCAGCTCGATCGCGCGCATAACCTCGCGGTGCGGCATGGTGCCGACGTTGACGTGGAGGAAGAAGCGGGTTACGCCGAGGTTTTTGTGCAGCAGAATGATCTTCTCTGCTACATACTCGGAGTCGCCGACATACAGTGCTCCGCGCAGGCTGCGGGCATCGTCGTAGGTTGCGCGGTTGTAGCTCTGACCCCAGCCGCGCTCGCGTCCGATCACATTCATCTGCGCCTGGGTGGAAGGATAGAACAGAGCCGCCGCCTGCTCGGTTGTTTCTCCGACGAAGCCGTGGGAATGGGTCGCAATCTGCAGCTTGTCAGGGTTGTGCCCAGCCCGCGCCGCGGCTTCCTTGTACAGCTTCACCAGCGGTGCGAAGCGTTCCGGCATGCCGCCGATGATGGCGAATGCTACCGGAAGACCGAGCATGCCCGCCCGGATAGCCGACTCGGGATTGCCGCCGGTGGCAATCCATACCGGCAGCGGGTCTTGTACCGCACGCGGATAGACAGGCAGGTTGTCAATCGCCGGACGGTGGCCGCCGCGCCAGGTTACCTTCTCGGAGGCGCGGATTTTCAGCAGCAGCTCGAGATTTTCTTCGAATAGTTCATTATAATCGTCCAGACTGTAGCCGAACAGCGGGAAGGATTCGATAAAAGATCCCCGGCCAGCCATAATCTCCGCCCGTCCGTTAGAGATGCCGTCAAGTGTGGCGAATTGCTGATAGACCCGTACCGGGTCATCCGATGAAAGTACGGATACGGCGCTGGTAAGCCGGATGTTCTTGGTCATTGCCGCTGCAGCCGCCAGGACAACCGCAGGCGCGCTTCCGGCATAATCGGCCCGGTGATGCTCTCCGATTCCGTATACATCCAGTCCGACCTGGTCGGCCAGGACGATTTCCTCAACCGCCTCACGCAGTCTTTCAGCATGGCTAATTACCTTGCCGGTCACCGGATCGGGTGTCGTTTCCAAAAATGTGCTGATTCCTATTTCCATCTTAATCCGCCTCCTTCTTCATGAATCTATCTTACTATACTTTTTAATGTTTCTCAACTTTAGTAAGTGATATTTCGGAAATTATTATGGGCTGCTGTGCCGGCCGTGTCATGCGCCAATTTGGATAACTTGGACCGTTCTGCCGTTACTGCTCTCCGCTGTGGGACATAGTTTATTGTAATACGGACGAAAGCGGTGATCTGGAATGGGGGAAGGGATTGGTAACACGGCGAGCGGCTTCGCTGCCCATGCCGAAGGATTGAACACGACTGCGAGCGGTGCAGCCGCTCACTCGGAAGGGTTTTCTACGGTTGCCAGCGGAAATAGCTCCCACGCAGAGGGAAGTACTGCCGTAGCGAGTGCAAGCGCGTCTCATGCCGAGGGCTATCTTACACAGGCAACGAATGATACGGCCCATGCCGAAGGCACTTCAACAACAGCCAGCGGAGTGGCTTCTCACGCTGAGGGATATATGACCCATGCAATGGGGGAAAGCACGCACACAGAGGGTTCAATGACGCTGGCAGCCGGAGCAGAAGCCCACGCCGAAGGCAATGCTACACAGGCGTGGGGAGACTATTCACATACGGAAGGTCTCCGTACATCGACTCAGGCCGGTGCAGCAAGTGCCCACGCCGAAGGAGAAGGGAACTCGGCGGCCGGAAGGGCTTCGCATGCGGAAGGCGGCGGCGCCGACCAGCAGGGTAATCCGGCGCCTAACTTTGCCAGCGGCGCCGGCTCTCACGCAGAGGGGGTTGGCACAACCTCGCTCGGCTTTGCTTCGCATGCGGAGGGAGGTACCTCCGATGTAACGGCTGCGGCGGGGCCGGTGGCACAGGGCGACTTCTCACATGCCGAGGGGCAGAGCACATCGGCCAGCGGGACGGCGGCCCATGCCGAAGGCTTCCGGACGATTGCCAGCGGAAATCTCGGCTCGCATGCCGAAGGGCAGAACACAACAGCCAGCGGCACAGCCACTCACGCCGAAGGCTTTCAGACGACAGCCAGCGGCCCGTCGGCCCATGCGGAGGGCGCTAACTCTGTAGCCAGCGGTGCCTTTAGCCATGCCGAAGGCGTGAGTACACTGGCCAGCGGCGCCTATGCCCATGCCGAAGGTGCAGATACTACGGCTGACGGGCAAGCGTCGCATGCCGAAGGCTTCATGACCCACGCCTTCGGGGCAAATTCCCATGCCGAAGGCGAGAATACGACCGTACTGCCCGGGCATACCGGCTCACATATTATGGGCCAGAACGGATCAACCCGGTTCGCCTATTCCTGGCATCTGGCTAACGGGCTGGCGGTAGGTCCGAGTCTTAATTCAGCGGTAATTGAAGGAGTCACAGGGAATCTTTATCTGGACGGTACTGTTATTTCCCCGGCTGCAGCCGATTATGCGGAGATGTTCGAGACCTCTGACGGGCAGGCGCTGGAGCCGGGATATTTTGTTACCTTTGATGGAGGCAGCGAGAAGATCCGCAAGGCTGGTGCAAAGGATTCCTACATTCTGGGCGTAGTAAGCGGAAGACCGGCTGTCCTGGCGGATTCCAGTGATCTGCGCTGGCACAAGCTGTTCGTCACGGATGAATGGGACCGGATCCAGTACCAGGAGGTTGAGGTCCCGGAGGTCAGGGATACAGAGGGCAACGTGGTTCGCGCCGGCTCGTCCAAAACGGAACCGGTCCTGAATCCGGAATGGAACGACGCAGAGGATTATATTCCGCGGCTGCAGCGGGATGAGTGGGTGGCAGTAGGGGTTGTCGGCAAGCTGCTTGTCCGTGATGACGGCACCTGCCAGCCGGGAGGCTACTGTATGCCGAATGACGAAGGCATTGCGACGTCAGCCGTATCCGGATACCGGGTTATGAGCCGGACACGGGATGATCAGGTGCGTATTTTTGTGCGGTAGGCCAAGGTTTTAGGCAGGGCTGTTGTGAAGTGCATTCATATAATTAGGTGAGTAGCACTTTGTATGCATATGGCCGCCGCTGCAGAGCCGTTTGATTAAGCTAAGTGGATAATCGGCAACTAGTTAAATACTAAGAATCGATGGAATTAAGTAGCGAAAATCCAACTAGATGATGGAGCGCTCAGCGTATTATTGTCAGTCACGCGCAGGTTGCCTTCCAGCATCCGCCCAAACACCAAAGCCGGACAGCTCCCCGAATTTACATCGGGAGCTGTCCGGCCTGCTGGCGTGCGATTAGGATTTATCCTTTTTTACGGCAAGCTGTACGATCATAATGACAAGGGCAAGCAGGGCGATAAGCTGGTCTGTACTCATGGTCCGATCCTCCAATCCGTAACGGCAGAATGGCTCTCGGACCGGCATCTCCCCTCCCGGAAGCTGCTTTTCGTTTCCCTATTGAAGCATATGAGCTCCTGAACGCCAATAGTACTTCATCCCATAAATAATTCATGCCGCGAGCTAGCCACAGCAAGCCTGTAATTTCCTTGAGCACCTCCGCGAAACCGCATAACGATGCGGCCCTCCATGAAGGCGTTTTGTTCGGACTGCAAGTTTGAAATAAAGTGTATTCCGGTGCCGCTGACTGCTGAATTCCCCTCTTGATTATTCCTGGTCCGCAGGATAGCATATAAGGAAATGTCTATGTTTCACAGTATTAATTTCATATGGGGAAGTGCTTGGGGCATGGCTGTCCTGAGCAGGCGGGAGGCTGGGTTGTGGTTGTTTTAGCCATTCTTATTTTTGTGGTTACACTGGTTTTTGTCATTTGGCAGCCGCGCGGCTTGTCCATTGGCTGGTCGGCTTGCGGAGGTGCGCTGCTGGCGCTGGCGGCCGGAGTAGTAAGCTTCACGGATGTGCGTGATGTAACGCTGATTGTCTGGAATGCGACGCTGGCGTTTGTGGCGATTATTCTGATCTCACTTATTCTGGACCAAATCGGCTTTTTCGAGTGGGCGGCACTGCATATGGCAGCGGCGGCCCGGGGCAATGGTACATTAATGTTCATCTACGTAATTGTGCTGGGAGCGGTGGTTTCGGCCTTTTTTGCCAATGACGGGGCTGCGCTGATTCTGACGCCGATTGTGCTTGCGATGGTTAGAGCTCTGAATTTTGATGAGAAAAAAGTATTTCCGTTCATCATCGCCAGCGGGTTTATCGCCGATACGACCTCGCTGCCGCTGATCGTCAGCAATCTGGTCAACATCGTGTCCGCCGATTTCTTCGGCATCACCTTTATGCAGTACGCGGGACGGATGCTGCTGCCTACCCTGTTCTCGCTGGGAGCCAGCATAGGGGTCTTGTATTTGTATTTCCGCAAAAGCATTCCAAAGCGCTACGACGCCTCACAGGTCAGGGTGCCGCGTGAAGTCATCAGGGACCAGCGGATGTTCCGGCTGTCCTGGATAGTGCTGGCGGTGCTGCTGGCCGGGTATTTTGTCAGCGAGTTTCTGAGTATCCCCGTTTCGCTGGTTGCCGGTGTGATTGCACTTCTCTTCCTGTGGATGTCCAGCCGGAGCCCGAATATCAAGACCATGGAAGTGGTCAAAGGCGCGCCGTGGGCGATTGTCTTTTTCTCAATCGGGATGTATGTCGTAGTCTACGGCCTGCGCAATGTTGGACTGACCGATGTGCTGGCTGATTTGATCAGCAGGCTGGCCGGGCACGGGCTGTTCACGGCAACGATGGGCATGGGGTTCCTGTCGGCCATTATTTCTTCCATTATGAATAACCTGCCGACCGTGCTGATCGGTGCGCTGGCGGTGGATACAGCACATGCTGCCGGGCTGATTAAGGAAGCACTGGTGTATGCCAATGTCATCGGCTCCGATCTGGGACCGAAGATTACGCCGATCGGCTCACTCGCTACCCTGCTGTGGCTGCATGTCCTGTCCTCCAAGGGCGTGAAGATATCGTGGGGTACCTATTTCAGAACAGGGATTGTCCTGACAATCCCGACTCTATTCCTCACTTTATTAGGGCTTTATCTGACATTGAAGCTATTCTAGCTTCGGCTGTCTGTTAAGAAGGCGTATATGAAAAAAAACGGTCCGGACAGGCTATGTCCGGGCCGCTATTTTTTTACAGGTAACTCAGCCCTTTTCTGCCGCTGATCCGCACCCGGGATATTTTACGACAGGCCATTTGACCTTGCGCAGGGCATCCATCACTTGAGCACCGATGTGCAGGTTGCTGCTGACCAGCTCATGCGGGGTTAAGGCCATCCACTGATTCAGGGAGACATCGGCGAACCGGTCGCTTTTGAACATTTCCAGAAACCATAACGTCTCTGTACCGGTATTCTGGATGTAGTGTCCCATGGCAAAAGGCACATAGCCGACATCCCCGGCTCTATAATTGAAGGTGCGGGCTGCGCCGTTGCCGCCGAACACCGTCATCCGGCCTTGCCCGCTCAGGTAGTATTGCCACTCGTCGTTATTCGGGTGCCAGTGCAGCTCGCGCATCGCGCGGGGCTCAATTTCGACCAGCGCGGCAGCGATGTTCCGGGAGATGGGGAAATTGGAAGAGTCGACAATCCGCACGCTGCCGCCCGGTGTTTTCAGCGGGGGCTGGGCCAGCAGCCGGTGCTTGAAGCTCAGCGGAATCTCGCCGTACGGAGACTGCACCTTCTGCCGCTCAAGCGCTTCAGGTACCTGATCCTGGTAAATGTACACCTGCTCTTTCGGTATACAGTCAAAGGCAGATTCAGGCACTCCAAAGTTAGCTGACAGCACTTCCTTTGGAGTATGGGCGAACCAGTCAGAGATGGACAGGGTGTTCAGGTCGGAGAAGCTGCCGTCGTCGAAGACCAGCAGAAATTCGCAGCCCTGCTCTAACCCCTGGATGGAATGGGGAATGCCCGGCGGGAAATACCACAGGTCACCCGGTCCGACATCGGCGATGAAATTGCGCCCGTTCTGGTCGACGGCCGTAATCCGGGCGCTGCCCAGCAGCATATAGGACCATTCCGCCTGCTGATGCCAGTGCAGCTCCCGGACGCCCCCGGGCGTCAGGCTCATATTGACTCCGGCAAGCGTTGTGGCGGCGGGAAGCTCCCGGACCGTAACCTCCCGCGACCAGCCGCCGTAGTTAAGCTGCATATGGGCATCCGAAAAGGAAAACTTCAGATTCGGAATCAGCCCGTTATCGGTGACGGGCGGGACGAACATATCAGGATTCTCCCGGTCGCGCAGCACATCGCGCGGACCCAGATCGACATTGCCGGCACCGTCATCTCTGATCGGCTGGGGGATGGGAACGGTACTCTTCAAGGAAGATTGTTCGGAATTCATAACGGCTCCTTTCCGGATGATAAGGCAGGATGTTTACTGTATATGTTCCCAAAATGCCAATTATGATTGTGATTGGCGGCAGGCAGGATGTATGATTGGGAGTAGGCAGCGGAATATGTTATATTTCGTTCATATACAAACACAGTGCAGCAGCAAGCAGGCTGCAACAATAGCAGAGAGCAGGTTCAAAACCAGATGACAACAGGTGAACAACAACGATACCGCTTCAGCGAAGCCCCGATCTGGGAGCTGCAGCGCGCTTATTATGAACAGCTTGGCATGCAGGCCTGGAAAAACGACCAGGTGCCGCAATACATTACCAGCAATCCGATGATTGGAACAGCTTATGCCGAGATGATTCTGGGCTTCCTGCAGGACCGGGCAGCCCGCGGGGAGACCAGAGAGCCGGTTATTATACTGGAGCTGGGCGCAGGTGCCGGCCGCTTTGCCTTCCATACCCTGCACAAGCTGAGCGAATTGATTCAATATGCGGGAATTACCCTGCCGCCGTTCAAGTACGTTATGAGCGATCTCCCGCTCAAAAACATCACCGGCTGGCAGCAGCATCCGCGGCTGATTCCGTTTGTCGAGCAAGGGATTCTTGACTTCGCCCGTTTCGATGCTGTAGCGGATACGGAGCTGAAGCTCGTGCATAGCGGACAGGTAATAGAGCCGGGCAGTCTTGCACAGCCGCTGCTGGTTATCGCCAACTACTTCTTTGACAGCATTCAGCAGGAGCTGCTGTATGTGGATGAGGGCAAAATTTTTGACTGCGAGGTGTCCCTGAAGTATCCGGAGCAGGCGGACACGATGACTACTTCTGAAGTGCTCAGGGATATCGTGCCGGAATATCATTACGTCCGTGCCGCCGCCTATGAGGAATTGGACTATCCGTTTCAGGAGGTAGTCTCGTTCTACCAGCATCATCTGGAGGATTCGCATATTCTGTTCCCTGCGGCGGCACTGTCCTGTATGGAGCGGCTGAACAGCCTGTCCAAGGAAGGCTTTATGCTGCTGACTGCAGATAAGGGTGATCACCGGCTGGAGAACTGGGAATTCCTCGAGCCGCCGCAGCTGATGCATCACGGCAGCATCTCGCTTACGGCTAACTATCATGCGCTGCAGTATTATTTTGAGCGGAGGGGTGCACAGACCCTGTTCACTCCGCATCATTATAAGAATCTGAACGTCGGCTGCATGCTGATGCTGAAGGACCCGGAAGCCCATGTGCAGACCCGGCTGGCTTACCGGCGGAGTGTAGAACGGTTCGGACCGGATGACTTCTTCAGCATGAAGCTGTGGATTGATAATAATTATGACTCGATGGGACTGCAGCAGATGCTGGCATTCTGGCGGCTGGGCGGCTATGATGCCGAGCTGTTCATCCAGAGCGCAGAGCGGATTTCAAGCTTATTGCCGGATGCCCATGACGAGGAGCTGCTAGATCTTCAGCTGGGGATCCGGATGATGTGGGACGGGTATTACCCGATGCCGCAAAAATACGATCTGGCCCTGGACACCGGCCTGCTGCTGTTTGAAATGGATCAGTACGGGGAGTCGCGCCGGTATCTGGAGCTGTCTCTGGCCGAGGGCGATGAGGAGCCGGTCGTGACGGTGCTCTACTGTCTGGCTATCTGCTGCTATGAGTTGGAGGATGATGCAGGCGCGCTGGAGTATACCCGGAAGGCGCTGGTTATCGAGCCGGATCATGAAGAAGCGCTTGATCTGCTGAATGCGCTCCTTGAGGGCTAACGTCCTCTTTACAGTAATAGTTTGATTTGTTATCCTATTCCCAATGAATAAACGCGATGATGAGAAGAGTAGATACGTGTAATCCTTCACAGAGAGCCCCGGACGGTGAAAAGGGGCAGGGATTGCTGTATTGAACCAAGCCTCTGAGCGGCGTATTGGAACCGGCAGCCGGGGATGGTACGACAGGAGCTCCTGTTACAGAGCTAGAGTATAAGCCTTGGTACCGCGATTCCTGCGGACAATGCCGTACTTGATGAGATTAATATGGCGACATATTAATGAACCTGGGGTGGTACCGCGAGAATCTCGTCCCCAAGACTAATCAGTCTTGGGGGTGGGGTTCTTTTTTGTTGACCAGAGAAGTTCAATAAGCGGAGATTTTACCAACTTACAGGAGGGTATACAAATGAAGGATTTATCTGCAGCAACAGGCGTGGCAGGCGCGACCCTAGATGATAAGGCAGCACCCGTTGAGAATTTTATGGAAAAGCTGATCAGGGAGGATGTGGAGATCGGAGTGTTCGGCAGGGAAATCTGCACCCGGTTTCCGCCGGAGCCCAACGGTTATCTCCATATCGGCAGCGCGTTTGCCATCCATACCAACTATGATCTGGCCCGTAAATTCGGCGGTACGTTTAATCTGCGTTTTGACGATACGAATCCCTTAAAAGAGAACATGGAATACGTGAAGGCGATCATCGAGGATCTGGAGTGGCTGGGCTGTAGTCCGGGAGAGCGGATTTATTACGGCTCTGACTATTCGGAGCAGATCTATGAAAGTGCCGTGACCCTGATCCGTAAAGGAAAAGCTTATGTCTGCGAACTGTCCCCGGAGGAAGTGACAACCTACAGGGGCACATTGACGCAGCCCGGCCTGAACAGCCCGTATCGTGACCGCCCGGTGGAGGAGAATCTGGCCTTGTTCGCCGGAATGCGGCAGGGAGATTACCCTTCTGGAGCCATGGTGCTCCGGGCCAAAATCGACATGGGCTCACCCAACATCAACCTCCGCGACCCGATTCTCTACCGGATCATTCATGCGCCGCATTACCGGACCGGGGATGAATGGTGTGTGTACCCGATGTATGATTTTGCCCATCCGATCCAGGATGCAATCGAGGGAGTGACCCATTCGCTGTGCTCGCTGGAGTTCAAGGATCACCGGCCGCTGTATGAGTGGGTGCTGAATGAACTGGATATCCCCGAGCCGCCGCGGCAAAGGGAGTTCGGCAGAGTCAACCTGACCGGAGTCGTTACCAGCAAAAGATACCTCCGTGAGCTGGTGGCCGGCGGCTATGTAGAAGGCTGGGATGATCCGCGGCTGCCGACCCTGCGCGGGCTGCGCAGACGGGGCTTTACACCGGAGAGCATCAAACGGTTTGTTACGGAAATCGGGATGGTTCGCAGCCAGTCGATGGTGGATTTTTCTTTGCTGGAGCATGTACTGAGACAGGATCTGAAGGCAAGCGCTCCTGCGGTAATGGCTGTGCTGGAACCGCTCAAGATAGTGATCACCAACTATACCGGACCGGAGACTAAGCTGCTGAGTCTGGATAACAATAGTGAGAACCCGGAGCTGGGTTCAAGAGAGGTACCTTTCAGCGGCACCCTTTACATTGAACGGGAAGACTTTATGGAGCATCCGGTGCCGGGCTTCCGCCGGCTGATTCCGGGCGGTGAAGTGCGCCTGAAGGGTGCGTATATCATCAAGTGCAACGAAGTGATCAAAGACCCGGTAACCGGGGAGATCAGCGAGCTGCGCTGCACCTATGATCCGGAGACCAGGAGCGGCAGCGCGATGAGCGGGCGGAAGGTCAAAGGAACGGTCCACTGGGTATCCGCCAGCCATGCGGTACCTGCCGAAGTGAATTTGTATGAGAAGCTGCTGAAGGTTGGCGAAGGGCCGAAGAACGAAAGCGAAGCCTGGGAGGGTGTCCTCAATCCGGATTCCGTCCGGACTTTGAACCACTGTCTGGTCGAGCCCTATGTGCTCGAAGCACTGGCGCTGGAGAGATTCCAGTTCATCCGCCACGGCTATTTTACCGCTGACAACAAGCATTGCAGCACGGAGCATCTGGTGTTCAACCGGATTGTGCCACTGAAGGACGGGTGGAAGGGGAAGAAGTAGAGCAGGATCAGTATAAATGAAGTTTGTTTGATGAAAATGGAGATGGAGTTGAGGTTGGCGCCGGGCGGTTATGAAATGTTAAGTGGTATGCAGAGAACTAGTTGGAAAAACGACACTTAAAAACACCGTATTCATCACATAAGCGTGATATGAGCCAAAATAGATGACGAAAATCCACTTAGTTCTGGTAAATCGCTAGAAAATCCGAAATTAGATAGCGAAAATCCACTTAGTTGCCGATGGTAACTGGTAATCGGTAATCGGTAAACGGTAAACGGTAAACGCTGACAGGCGGCCAGCGATCGTGACTGCGGCCGTGACAGGAAAATTTCTTTTTACAGATAAACACCAGACCAGGCTCGTAACAACATATTTTCTACACAAAAAGCCTCTATACTGGGACCAGCAACTTGAATCCTGAGGAGGCAGAACGATGAGTTGGTCCTGGCTGTTGACGCTGATTTGTCCAATGATGATGATCCTGATGATGTTCGGTATGCCCGGCGGGCATGGTCACCGCGGTCACGGCGGCCGCATGCAGCATAAGCATGTGGAGGAGCTGGAACAGGAGCTCAGCGGGCTGAAGGCGCAGAACGAACAGCTGCGTACAGATTTGCAGCGTCGTGTGCTATAAGCGGAACTTTACTGAAGGAGCGAACAACGGGAGGCAGGCGCTGAGTCTGTCTCCCGTTGTTTGCGTGCCAAAAGGTACATAAACCAGGCCGCCGCACGAGATTTCCCCGGGCGGGTACCGGGATTGAAGCTCACCGGCTCCAGGAGATCAGCAGCTGGCCCTGTTTGCCTCCGGCTTCATTGTTCCGGTGGGCTTCTGCCACACCCTCGGCAGTGAACGGAAAGATCCTATCCACATGGACTTTAAGCTTGTGCTCCTGCACGCTGTGTATGAGAGAGGACCAGCCGGCGGAATCGGGCACAGCTTGGACAAACAGATTTTCGATCCCGCGGATCACCGGATTGTGCCTGACAGCCGGAGACACGAGCGACAGGTACTTACCGCCATCCTTTAGCACAGCGTAGCTTTTGCTTTCCGTAACGCCTCCATCCCGGACCATATCAAGCACAAGATCGACCGGCCGGGTCACCTCCGCAAAATCCGCAGTCAGATAGTCGATTACTTCATCGGCTCCCAGCCCCCGGACAAATTCCAGATTCCCGGTGCGTGCTGTAGCTGTGACATGAGCTCCGTGCTGTTTGGCTAGTTGCACCGCGAGATGTCCTACCGCTCCCGCACCGGCATGAATGAGGACCCGCTCTCCGGCCTGTACATTTCCGTAACGGAACAGGGCCTGCCATGCAGTCAAGCCTACGCCGGACAATGACGCTGTCTCCCCGAAGGTAAGGTTTTCAGGAATAACGGCCAATGAATGCTCATTCACTGCAACATAGTCGGCATAAGCCCCGCCAGTAAAAGTAAATCCAATCACGCGGTCGCCCGGCTTGACCCGGGTTACCCTTTTGCCGGTATCTTGCACTACGCCTCCGATCTCCACACCAAGAATATGCGGAAACCGTACCGGGAGCAAATCCCGGAAAGCGCCGGAACGAATCAGCTGATCTCCCGAATTGACTGTGGTTACGTGCATTTCAACAAGAACCTCATGATCCTGCAAGGCTGGCCTGGCTACTTCCTGCTCATGGAGGACACCGGCACTTCCGTAATCTGACATGACTATAGCTTTCATAGTTCCTCCTTCTTTTATATAAAGATATGAATTGCGCTTCACGGGACATATAATAATAGACGGCAATGATGAGCCCAAGTGCAGAACTGCACTTGTGTAATGAAAGAAATGGGGGAAGCGGTATGAGTGCAGGCAAGGGTTTGCAGAAAAAAATGCTGAAAGCTGCACTGGGAGAAATCGAATCGCTTCGCATAAAGCGCCAGCGTAAATATAGCCTGGATCCCCATCCCGTCTTAAAAAGATTCACACAGCAGGAATTAAACGACGAGTCCTGTCTGACCTATAAAAATCTGCTGGTCGGCCGCTCACAACGCTTGCCTGACCGCGAAACGATGCTGCGCATAGCAGAATACCTTGAATGCACCTTTGATGAGCGTAATGAACTGCTTGCAGCAGCAGGTTATCTTCCCGTTCAGCCTGATATGCAGGGGGAACTGGTGGAACAGGAATTGGGGAGAGCGCGGCAGCTGCTGAATACGCTCGGTATACCGGCAATGCTTGTAGCACCAACTCTGGACATTAAGGGAGCCAATGAGCTGTTTACGGATCTGTTTGATTTATCACCTGAGGCCATCTCCGCGAATGAGATCAATCTGATGGATTTTCATTTCAGCGCTGAACTGCCTGTCCGCTCCCGTGCCACCTTTAATACAGAAGCGTTTGCGCAGTGGGAAGCACATGCGATTAACGGTTTGCATGCGTTCAGGCGGAATCATCTGCTGTCCCGGTATGACGGCTGGTATCAGAACCTGCTGCAGAGACTGCATCAGCATGGCGGGGAACAGTATTGGGGGATGAGAAATGATGACCCCAAGCAGGGAGAGCCTTTATATAGAACCGTACTTGCCAGAGTAAAAGATACGAGTGATCTTATGCCGATCCGTTACAAGCAGATGTATCTTTCGGCTGGCAGCGGTCTGTTTCCGGGGATCGGAGTCTTTTTGCCGGTTGATGAAGCTGCACGTCATGTATTCGCATCTATAGGAAGTTCTGTTGATCACAGCCGGCTCATTTGAGCCGGCTGATTTGATTGTAACGCCCCGATTCGCGTTAATTGTATCTGTGTGTGCAACAGGAAAGAGAACCATGAAAATTACATTTACTTTTTTCAATATGGGTAATATAATGATTGTAAAGTAAAAGTTGCATCAGGGAAACTTAAGTGCGTGTAGACAAATTTTCGGTGCGAAGACAACATTTCGTTTATATAATAAACTTTTCGCATATATAAAAAATTCGTGTATATAGACAACATTTCAGTTGTAAGGAGGGTTCAGCATGATTGATCAGACAGCGGTGGAGACACCCAAAGCCATAAAGGTTAGACAGAACAAGATTTCGGCACAGGCCGTTTTAAACGGGGATGTAAAAGGGTTGAAGCGGCTGCTTCCGTTTCTGGGCCCGGCTTTTATTGCTTCAGTAGCGTACCTGGACCCGGGCAATTTTGCCACTAATATTACTGCGGGCTCGAAATACGGTTACCTGCTCCTGTGGGTAATCGCCGCTTCGAATCTGATGGCTGTGCTGATCCAGGCGTTATCCGCCAAGCTCGGTATTGCAACAGGCAAGAACCTGCCGGAGGTGGCGCGGGAGCAGTTTCCGAAGGGGGCAGCGATCTTTTTATGGATTCAGAGTGAGCTTGTTATTATCGCTACGGATCTGGCAGAGTTTATCGGGGCGGCACTCGGACTATATTTACTATTCGGAATTCCGATGCTGCCGGCTGCACTCATTACGGCTGTAGGCTCATTCGCTATACTTGAGCTGCAGCGGCGCGGTTACCGCAGTCTGGAGGCCGGGATTGCCTCAATGGTGATGGTCGTGGTCTTAGCCTTTGCCTTCCAGGTCATTATGGCGAAGCCGGATGCCGGGGCAGTAGTGGCGGGGATTTTCACCCCGGCGTTTCAGGGAGTGGACAGCGTGCTGCTGGCCGCAGGTATTCTCGGCGCAACCGTTATGCCGCACGCGATTTATCTCCATTCCTCGCTGACCCAGAGCCGGGTGGTCGGGGTGGATGAGAAGCAGAAGAAACAGATTTTTAAATGGGAAATGATCGATATTGTCATTGCGATGGTGATCGCAGGGGCTGTAAATATGGCCATGGTCATTGTAGCGGCAGCCTTGTTCTTCAAAAATGGGCTGGTGGTCGAAGATCTGGATGTCGCGTTCGAGCAATTCAGCAATCTGGCCGGACCGGTTACGGCTATTGCCTTCGGCCTGGGCCTGCTGATCGCCGGTTTATCCAGCTCCTCTGTCGGCACAATGGCCGGAGATGTGGTTATGCAGGGCTTCATTAACAAAAGAATCAACCTGTATCTGCGACGGGCGATTACGATCATTCCACCGCTGGCGATCATCGCTTTCGGCATCAACGCCACCAGCGCGCTGGTCATGAGCCAGGTTGTGCTGTCGTTCGGGATTGCTTTTGCACTTATTCCGCTGGTTATCTTCACCAGCAACCGCAAGATTATGCACGGGCTGGTTAACCGCAGAATAACAACGATCCTCGGCTGGATGATCTCCGCGCTGGTTGTAGCACTGAACCTGTTCCTGATTGTGGAGATGTTCGTCTAATATAGCAGGCACAAAAAAGCATCTTCAATCCCGCTTTGGCGGTTTTGAAGGTGCTTTTACATAACCCGGTGATCTATTGCTTCACAATATCCTGCACTGCTTTATCCAGCTTCTCCAGCAGCTGGCCGCGGTCGATCTGCTCGCCGAGGTATTCCTGCATGGCAGCGCCGAAGCCCTGGGTTACGCCGTCAGGGAACATATCCCAGTTCCAGCCGAGTGCGGTAGCTGATTTCTCCTGCACGGCAACGGCAACCTGGCCGATGTCAGCAGCGTCAGCTGCGATGTTCGTTTCTGCCGGAATGAATTTGAATTCCTTGGTCAGGTATTTCTGGCCGGTTTCGGAGGTGACAAGCCAGTTCAGGAAGGCTTTAGCTTCTTCCGGATGCGCGGATTTGCTGTTCACGATATAGTTGTTCGGCACGCCGACGAGGATCGTACCTTCCTCATCGCTGATTGGCAGCGGGAGGAGGCCGAGGTTCAGCGCCGGATCGATTTTGTCGATGTCGCCCTGGGTCCAGTTACCCTGCAGCATCATGGCCGCTTTGCCGGAGGCGAATTCGGCAACCTGTGTAGCATAATCGGTTGTCATTTTGTTATCCTGGGCGTTGTCGAAGATCACATCCACGAGATCCAGCCACTGCTCGAATACGGCATTGCCTTTGATCGTTTGTGTACCGGCTTTGACATCCTCGATAAATTGCTTCGGATCAGGCTGGTGGGCCAGGCCTACGTTCACCAGGTGAATCCCCATCGACCACCACTCATTGGTAGCTTCAAAAGGAGTGATTCCGGCAGCCTTGAGCTTGGCGGCAGTGTCTTTAAGCTGGGTCAGCGTTTTAGGCTCCTCGGTAATGCCGGCCTGCTCAAACAGATCCTTGTTATAAATAAGTCCGTAACCCTCAACGTTCATCGGCATCCCATACAGCTTGCCGTCAACGGTGGCCGGAGCTTTAGAGGTTGGAATCAGATTGGCCGCCCAAGGCTGGTCGGACAAGTCGGTAGCGCGGTCCATGTAAGGGACCAGGGCAGTATAGCCGCCGTTGTTGAAGATTTCCGGTTCAGATCCGGAAGCGATTTCAGCTTTTAGCAGAGCGCCGTAGTCTTCACCACCGCCATGTGTCTCCACTTCAACCTTCACGCCGGTTTCCTTCTCATATTCTTCGGCCAGTGCATTCAGCTGCTCGGCAATTTCAACCTTGAACTGGAACATTTTGATCGTCACATCTTTGGCGGGAGCCGCCGTAGCCTCAACAGCAGCATTCTCTTTTGGAGTATTGGTTGCAGCTCCGCCATTGCCGGCATTATTGCTGCTGTTGTTGCCGCACCCTGCTACAATCAAAGTGCAAACGGTTGCCATAATCAACGCAAGCTTTCTTTTCATAGAATAACCTCCCTGGTCTGTGGTTCCTGCAATTAGATCGTATAGCATCACGATGATCACTTACACTTAATATTTTGCTCGAAAAAGTGGATATTGTTGCAGCACCGGTTATGCACGCGGTTACCCCTTAACAGAGCCGGCGGTGACACCTTCCACAATATAACGCTGCAGCGACAGGAAGAACAGCAGAATCGGCGTAATCGCCATCACCAGTCCCGCAAGCGCAAGATCCCACTTCTTCGTGTACTGCCCGAAAAATTTAGTAACGGCCACCGGCAGGGTAGTCAAATCTTTATTTCCCCCGATCACCAGCACCGGCAGCAGATAGTCGTTCCAGATCCATAGCGTATTGAGAATAATGACGGTAACAATAATCGGCAGCAGGAGCGGGAACACAATCCGGAAGAACACGCCGTAAGGGTTGGAGCCGTCGACCCGGGCAGCTTCTTCAAGCTCATAAGGGACACTTTTGATAAAACCGTGGAACAGGAAGACCGACAGCGGCATCCCGAAGCCGAGATAACAGGCCACAATGCCGTACAGCTCGCCGCGCAGCTCCAGTATACTGGTCACCCGGACCAGCTGCAGCATCAGAGACTGAAAGGGAATAATCATCGCCGACACCAGCAGCAGGAACACAAAATTATTGAACCGTGACGGTTTTCTGACAATCTGGTACGCCGCCATGGAGCTGAACAGCACGATGAAGATGACGCTCAGTACGGTAATCGATAAAGAATTCCAGAACGCCTGCGGAAAATCAATTGCATCCCACACCTTGGCATAATTATCCCAGTGGTAGACGGCAGGGAAGGAGGCGGCATCGAGCAGGATTTCCTTGAGGCTTTTGACGGAGTTGCTCAGCACCAGGTAGAACGGCGACAGGAAGACGATGGCCAGAAGGATGGCGGCAATCTCCAAAATGAAATTTTTCGGGCGGTAGCTGCTTGTGTCCATTAGGCCGACACCTCTTTCCGTTTAGTGATCCATACCTGGGTGACTGTAATCAGTGACACCGCAGCGAAAAAGAGCAGTGCCTTGGCGGTGCCCAGCCCGTAACGGTTGTTAATCAGCGCCTCCGCGTAAATGTTATAGGCCAGCGACTGGGTTGAGGTTCCCGGCCCGCCTTTGGTCAGCGACAGGTTGAGGTCGAACATTTTGAAGGCATTGGAGGTGGTCAGGAACAGACAGATCGTGATAGCAGGCATGATCAAAGGTACGTAGACACTTCTGAACAGCTGCGGGGCACGGGCGCCGTCAATCTTGGCTGCTTCGATCAGATCTTTTGGAATTCCGGCCAAAGCCGCGATATAGATAACCATCATATAGCCGGCAGTCTGCCAGACGAACACGATGACAAGTCCCCAGAAGCCGGTGCCTGGTGTACCCAGCCAAGGAAGCTGGAAGAACGAAATACCGGTAATTTCTCCGATAGTGGCGAAGCCTTTGGTGAAAATAAACTGCCAGATGTACCCGAGCAGAATACCGCCGATCACGTTAGGCATGAAAAAGATCGTCCGCAGCACCTTTTTGGTCTTCAGTGTGGTCATCAGGATAAAGGCCAGCAGCAGCGCAAGCGCATTGGCAGCCACTACGGAGACAACCGTGAAGCGCAGGGTGAACAGCAGGGATTCCCAGAACTTATCGTCATTCATAAAAATCCGTTTCCAGTTGGCCGCGCCGGTCCAGACCGCTTTGTCCAGATCAAGCCCGTTCCAGTCCGTGGAAGAGTAGTAGAAGCCGAGGAAGAAGGGCGTGACCACAATGGTCAGGAAAAAGAGCAGGCAGGGTCCGAGGAACACCATTTGCTGGCCCCAGCCTTTTTGAAGCCGCAGCGTTTTTCTCATAGGGAATCTCCTTTTGTGTAGTTATTCTACAGGTTCATGGCTTCATTATAGAAAGCCCCCGGCTCCCCCAACACTCAATTTGATGCTTAGAAAAGTGGATTATATTGCAGCGTGCCTGAGAGGCGGCGGAAAAAATTCATAGTAGCGCTGCGCACGAAACTCGGTGTATGCTGTCGTTGCAAAGATTGTATCCATTTAAATGATAGCGTTCACAATAGAAAGCGGATGCCCGAACTCTTATCAGGAGGCCCACATGTTCAAAGATAAGAAAGTATATACTTCACGCAATCCTTTATCCTTATCTTTCTCGCAGAAACGGATACCGTCCTGTTTAGGACGGCGTAGCCGTTTCTACTTGAAAAACAGTATCCGTACCCGGCTGATGGCGCTCGTGCTGCTGGCCTCCGTGATTCCGTCGGGAATCTCGGTTACGTTCTCTTATCTCTATACCAAGCAGTCGGTGACCGAGCAGTCCGTAAAACAGAATACGAAGCTGCTCACCCTCGGCGAAGGCAATCTCAGCAGCTATTTCAACGGGATGAATCAGCGGGCGATGTCGCTGTACAGCGGAATCAATGTGCCGAGCTCCTTTTATACGACACTGCTTACGGCCAAGGACCCGGCTGATCTGCCGGCAGGTACGGCTGCGCCGGATACCCGGGCGGTCATTTCAACCCAGCTGTACAACCTGTTTCTCTCAGACCAGAATACGTTTCAGATTCACCTGTACGTGAGAGCGCCGAAGCAGTCCAATCTGCTGCTCGGCGGGCTGTTCCGCCGTGAAGCGGATACCTTTGTCCCTTCGGCCGTTCCGGGCGGAACCTACCGGCCGTTTATCGAGGTGACCCACATGGATCACCAGTACGGGATGAAATCCGGCTTTCCGAATTTGAAATCGGGCACGGTGCCGGTGTTCACGGCCCATTTTCCGCTCTACCGGGCGCCCAGCGCCGAGGTGCTGGCCGATCTGTCGGTCGACTTCCGGCTGGATGAGCTGGAGGGGATCGTCAGGTCGATGTACAATTCGGACACGGAGCGGCTGTATGTGCTGAATGAACAGGGAGAGGCGCTGTTTTCTTCTGATCCGGAATGGATCGGGGAGCGGGTGACAGCAGGCTGGAGCCGGCTGCCGGAAGCTAGTGAGAGCGGCCATTTCAGCTGGAAAAAGGACGGGTTCGCTGGGATTGTAATGTACCGGCATATCGATGCCCCTTTGTTTAAAGGGAGCATTATCAAGCTGGTGCCATACGGCGATTTGTACGCTGATGCCCGGATCATCACCCGGTTCAATGCCGGTATAGGTGTACTTTTTCTAATTTTGGGCGGGATTGTTGCAGTCGTCATCTCCATCGGCTTCACAAGACCGATCAAGAAGCTGATTGCCTTCACCCAAAAGGTGCAGATCGGCCAGCTGGATGCCCATATGGAAGCCGAGAGCGAGGATGAATTTGGGCTGCTGACCCGCAAAATTACCGGCATGACCCGCACGATTAATGACCTGATTCTCAAGGAATATAAGCTGGAGCTGGCCAATAAAACGAATCAGCTCAAAGCACTGCAGGCCCAGGTTAATCCGCATTTTCTGTACAATGCCCTGCAGTCGATTGCCAGTCTGTCCCTGCGCTATAATGCGCCGAAGGTGTACGATCTCATCTACTCACTCGGCAGCATGATGCGTTATTCCATGAATACGGAACGGACGCAGGTTCCGCTGCGGGATGAGCTGGAGCATGTGCAGAACTATGTTATTCTGCAGACTGAACGCTTCGGCGAAGAAAATCTGCGGCTGGATATCGATACCGATGAGGCTGCCTCTGGCATTACTGTGCCGAAGATGATTTTGCAGCCGATCGTGGAGAACATCTTCAAGCACGGGTTCGCGGATGGAATCCGTGAAGCCGTGATTACGGTTTCCTGCACGCTTGATAAGCAGGACAGACTGATTCTTGCCGTTAAGGATAACGGTAAAGGGATACCGGAGGCGAGGCTGGCGGAAATCGCTGCCGGACTTGCGCACACCGGCAAGGCCGGGCACGAAGAGATCGGCCTGGCCAACGTGCTGGCCCGGCTGCGGCTGCAGATGAGCGGAGAGACGGAGCTGCTGCTGCGCAGCGAAGAGGGACAAGGGGTTACGGTTACACTGATCATTCCTCTGGAGAACCAGACCCATCACATAGACAAAGGAGCGGCAGACGATGAAGGTACTGATCGTAGATGATGAGAAGCATGTGCGGGAAGCAATCCGCTATTTTGTACCGTGGGAGAAGCATCAGATTGCCGGTATCTTTGAGGCGACGAACGGGCAGGAAGCGATGCAGATTATGCGCGAGGAGCAGCCGGCGGTTGTATTCACCGATATGCGGATGCCGCTGATGGACGGTGCGGAGCTGCTGGAATGGCTGCACGGCCATTATCCCGAGACGAAGACGATTGTCATCAGCGGCTATCAGGATTTCAACTATGTGAAGCCGGCGATTGTCTACGGCGGGACGGATTACCTGCTTAAGCCGCTCAACAGCCGGCAGCTGATTGCCGCAGCGGAGCATGCCTTCAAGCTGTGGCGGGAGGAGGAGGCTGAGCGGCAGCAGACCCGGCACCGGAATATACAGCTGAATATGCTGCGGCCGCTCTACTGGGATAAAATGCTCTCGGATCTGGCGGCGGGTCATGCGTCCTTTAAGGAGCTGAAGCCTGCACTGTGCGAGGAGCTGGGCATGCCGGAGCATGCAGCCGGCTGCCGGGCAGCCGTTATCTCGCTGCAGCAGAGCGACTGCCGGCTGCTGCAGCGGTTCCATGGTGATGTAGGACTGACCTCCTTTGTGCTGGCGAATGTCTGCAATGAGGTCATTACCGCAGAGCGGAGCGGGTTCGCCTTCCGCAGCTGGCAGGGAGGTGCAGATATTGTGATGCTGTTCTGGGCTGACGTGCCGGAAGCGGAAGCACAGCTGCAGCGCATCAATGAGTCGATTAGACAGGTGTACGGAGTACAAATGGATATCGGGCTTAGCGGTGTTTGTCCTTTTCCGGAAGGTTTGCAGTCTGCCTGCCGGCAGGCACGGGAAGGGCTGAATGAACGGAATCTGCTGCAGCGGGACGGACGGATTCACCTGTACAGGGAGCAGCAGGAAGATAGTAGGTCTAAAAAAGACTACGTCCTTGAGACGCTGCCGGATAAGCTCGGAATAGCTGTGTTGTCCGGAGATCTGGAACGGATGGAGCGGGTCATAAGGGAATGGGGCGACCGGCTCGGGGGGCTGCCTGTGCTTACAGAGAGCAGCCTTATGCAGCAGCAGGAGGCGATCTGTGCCGTTCTGCAGCGCTGGCGGCCGGAAGCGGAAATCGTGATAGAGTCCTGCTACGATGCAGAAGGGCTTTTCTCCGCAGGGAACTGGCAGAAGCAGCTGAAGGCGCTGCTGCAGTGCCTGGCCCAGGGAAGCGCACAGACCCCGGACAGCCGGCTTGTGCAGGACATCCGCGAGTATCTGGAGCAGAATTACGCCAGGGATATGACACTGCAGCATATTGCCGAGCGCTTCTTCATCAGCCGTGAGAATGTATCGCGCAAGTTCAAGCAGATCAGCGGTGAGAACCTGTCGGACTATTTAACAGGCTTACGGATCGGCAAGGCCAAGACGCTGCTGCACAATACGAGCCTGCGGCTGTCGCAGATTTCCGAGCTGGTCGGCTATGAGGATGAGAAGTATTTCAGCCGGGTCTTTAAAAAAGCCACCGGTTTGACGCCGCGGGAATACCGCAAGCAGTGAGCTGCTTGCGGTATTGTTTTGCCGTTTTATTTAAAATAATCAGCCAGCCCTTCGGCAATAGCCTTGGCGGCTTTTTTCTGATAGCTGGAGGTACGGACAATCGACTCATCGTAAGGGTTGCTCAGGAATCCCAGCTCCACCAGGGCAGCCGGAAGCTTATTTTCCCTCAGGATATGATAATTGCCATAGGACAACCCGTTGCTCTTGAGGCCGATTCCCTGGCCCAGCCTGTTCTCAATCGCCCGGGCCAGCCGCAGATCATCTGATTCCGAATAGAAGAAGGTCAGCGTACCCGATACATTCTTCGGTGAAGAATTATAATGAATGCTGACAAAAGCATCCGCACCCGCCGAATGGCCGATCTGCACCCTGCGGGCAAGCGTAGGCTTCTGGCTTGCTGTAGTCCTTGTCATCTGGACCGTTGCTCCCTTGGCCGTAAGGTAATCCCTCACGTAAAGGGCTGTCTGCAGGGTCAGATCCTTCTCCATTGTGTTATAAGTGGTGCCAAGCATGCCGGGATCGTTGCCGCCATGTCCCGCATCGATAACGATCAGCTTGCTGCCGATCTTGCTTGTTCCCTTGGAGCTTGAGCTTGTTGCGGAAGCAGTAGTCACTCCGCTTGAGGAGCCTCCGCTGGAAAGATACTGGGCCGACACCCAGCCGACCTCACCAGCGGATGTACGGATGCGTGCCCACCCGTTCTCGCGGGTCAGTATAGTTACTTTATCATTAGCCTTCAGCGAGCCTACCACCGCGTAGCCGGTTCCCGGGCCGCCTCTGATCCGCAGGGAATCTGCCGTTACCGTTGCAGCAGTGCTGCCGGAGGACTTAACCAGTGAGACGGAGGATGCCGTCACTACTGAAGCAGAATCTCCGTTTACCTTCTTGAGATAATACCCTGCAACCCAGCCTGTGAGCGAACCGGAGCGGACCTTCATCCAGCCGTGCTGCTCATCGGTTACGGTTACTGTTGCCCCGTTCTTTAAGGAGCCAACCGCTGAAGCTCCTGCTGCCGGCTCGCTGCGGACAGTAAGCGAACTTGCGTATACCTTTGCGGTGTAAGACGCCAAAGCGTCAGCCTGGCTGCCTGTAAGCAGGGCACCGGTTATGATGCCGGCCAGAAGGAGTGCTTTATGTATGCTTTTGATCATAGGAAGCCTCATTTCCCCGGGTAATAAACTGATATTACCCGCTCCGATGGCAGAGGAACAGGTTATTAATTAGTAATTTTAGAAAATGAGACTCTGTTCCTAGATGCCAAACATCTGTATAATTATTACAGATCAGGATAACTGACAAAGGAGATCATCCGTGACCAGACCAAAATGTTTCATTGGATCATCCAGAGAATCCATCCGTTATGCAAGAGCAATACATGAGCAGCTGAAGCGTGAGGTTCAGGTAACCCCCTGGTATGCCAATGCCTTCCGGGCGAACGAATATACGATGGAATCACTGGAGCGGCATTTGGACGAAAGTGATTTTGCCGTATTTGTCTTTTCGCCTGATGATGTGGCCCTGATCCGCGGTAAATATTATTATGTGACCCGGGATAACACACAGTTTGAGATGGGCATGTTCTGGGCCCGGCTGCGCCGCAGCCGCGTATTCTGTCTGCTGCCGGACCGGATTCAGCCGCGCAGTGATCTGATTCCCGGCACTAATGTGGAGGAATATCATCTGCTGTCGGATCTGGCGGGACTTACGCCGCTGGAATATGAATGGCAGCATGAGAATCCGGTAGCGGCAGTCGATGTCAGCTGCGGGAAGATCATCGACATGATTCATGAGCAGGGAAGCTACCTTGACCCGCAGAAGGAACTTGCGCAGCTGACGCTCGAACTCAGGCGGAAAGAAAGTATCCTTCATTTCTTTTGGCAATATAATAGTAATGTAGCCGGACCTGAGACAGCAGAGAAATACCAGGCGCTCAGCGAGGCTGTCCGCAACTCCTTCGTGCCGCCGGAGCAGTGCCGGGTAATCGGTGCCGCCCTGTGGCGGGCCAGCGGGGAGGAAGGCCTGAAGCAGGTCGGCGGCAATGTGGGCCGCGGGCATGTTTACCCGTTTGCGCCGGATGACGGCAAGCAGGAGAAACGGCCCGGGGTAGTGGATGCTTTTTTACGCCGGGAATGGACCTTTTTTCAGCGGACTGAAGTTGCGGAGGTCTATATCCTATGCTATCCTTTAGGGGAAAAGCATGTCCTTTCTGTCCATTTTTCGGGCAACGACGGGCTGTCGGCCGAGGATTTGAAGGCAGCCGTCAAGTATAACCGCGATTTGTTCCGGACCGTCAATCATTTAGTGGGAGGGGACTAGAGCATGAAGAATATGAAGGGTGTAGTCAGTCTTTCAGGTGCTGTCCGCCGGACCGCAGGCGGTAGCTCAGGCACAAGCCGCAGCAAAGGCAGGAAGAACGCCGGCCGTACCGCCAAGCCGTCTGCGTCAACTGATCACGTCTACCTCGCACCGTCGGTTAACGGCGGGGATGAGGAGTACAAGAAGCTGGTCAGCGGCAAGGTTGATAACAAGAAGCCATCATTTGCTTAATTGAAGCTGGAAACAGAACAGTCCATTCAGGTCCCCGGGAGATCCCGGGGCCTTTTTTTGACTGGAAAAAAAGCGTGGAAATTGCTTCCGGACAGTATTATCCTCTCCGACCTGAGAATCAGGACAAAAGTAGGAGGAGCCTGCCGTGGGATAGAGGGCAATATTTGGCGGGGGGGGGGGGGGGGGGGGGCTGGCGGCTGGCCGGGAAAGGCGAAATCAGAGGCAATTATGCCCTTGATTCGGCCCGCCTGGTCGGGATGGGCGAAATCAGAGGCATTTATGCCCTTGATTCGGCCCAGTAGGCCGGGATGGGCGAAATCAGAGGCATTTATGCCCTTGATTCGGCCCGGCTGGCCGGGAAAGGCGAAATCAGAGGCATTTATGCCCTTGATTCGGCCCGGCTGGCCGGGAAAGGCGAAATCAGAGGCATTTATGCCCTTGATTCGGCCCGGCTGGCCGGGATGGGCGAAATCAGAGGCATTTATGCTCTTGATTCGGCCCGGCTGGCCGGGAAAGGCGAAATCAGAGGCATTTATGCTCTTGATTCGGCCCGGCTGGCCGGGATGGGCGAAATCAGAGGCAATTATGCCCTTGATTCGGGCCGACTGACCGGGATGGGCGAAATCAGAGGCATTTATGCCCTTGATTCGGCCCGGCTGGCTGGAATAGGCGAAATCAGAGGCAATTATGCCCTTGATTTAGCCCGGCTGGCCGGGAAAGGCGAAATCAGAGGCATTTATGCTCTTGATTCGGCCGAGCAGCCGGAGTGGCCCCGGATTTTACTGTAGTCCGCGAACGCAGATGCTTCATCCCCGCCGCCCGGATCAGTCCCGCACCGGCCAGTGTGATTACCGCCAGCAGCCCGAAGACAGGCCAGGCCGTCTGGAAACCGAACAGCCCCAGCAGACTGCCCCCGACAACCGGGCCGCTGATCGTCCCCAGCTTCACAATCTCCGTACAGCCGAAGTAGAGGCCTTTATTTTCCGCACAAGAAAGCTCATCCACCAGGGCATCAAACCGCGCGCCGATCAGCAGCTCACCCAGACTGAACACAATAATGAACAGCAGCAGCGGAAGGTAAGCAGCAGGAAAGAGGAAGAACAGAAAGCTCAGTCCGATCAGCAGATTGCTGAGCAGCACCACGTTGAACGGATTCCAGCCGGATATCAGGCGCAGCACGGCGAACTGGGCAGCCAGAATGACAATGGCGTTGGCCGACAACAAAATAGAGTATAACCGGGTACCATCCGCGGGCATGGCAGTGTTCGACAGAAACTGAGAGACCGTACTGTTTAGCTGCGAATAGCCGAAATAGGAAAAGCTCATGCCTGCCACCAGCAGCAGGTATACATGATCTTTGCGGATCACGGAGAGGGCCTGCAGGCTGCGGACGCTTTTAATCTGAACAGGAATAGGGGCATTAGCTGCAGCGGGAGTCTTGCGGAAAAAGTATGACGTGGAAGCGCCGTACAGAATATACATGATGCCGAGGATGACGTAGGGGAACAGGGTCATTTTCATATTAAACAGCAGACTGAGCAGAGGACCGGCAAAACAGCCGACGTTAATCGCCGTGTAGCGCAGGTTGAATACGAGCAGACGATGCTCCGGGAGGGACTCAGTGGACAGCATCTTTTTGCTGGCTGGTTCGAAGAGAGAATAGCACAAGCCGTTCAGCGCGTTCAGCACCAGAAAGCTCCAGAAGCCGCCGGCAAAATAAAACAGAATGAACACCGTGCCCC
This sequence comes from Paenibacillus sp. FSL R7-0345, assembly GCF_038595055.1. Classification (NCBI taxonomy): domain Bacteria; kingdom Bacillati; phylum Bacillota; class Bacilli; order Caryophanales; family Paenibacillaceae; genus Paenibacillus; species Paenibacillus sp. FSL R7-0345. The sequence goes on along the minus strand of NZ_CP152002.1, from coordinate 6,211,836 downwards.
AGACTAGGGGCGTGTACAGAAGGATTTTGTGCAGCGGCAGTTTATCGGCGATTGCACCCCCGAGCCAGCTGAAAGCGACACCCGCCAGCGGATTAACCGCGAGGATCAGACTGGTGAGCAGGAGCGGGATATGCTTTTGACTCATCAGAAAAATAGACAGATAAGGAACGCTCATGAACAGGGCCGTTCTCGTAAAAAGAGTCCCCGCCAGAATATTCCACACCCTGCTGTTCAGCTGTCGTGCTGCAAGTAAATTCATCGTTATTTTCCCCCTGAAAGGTGTATTTTCTTTGCGCCGAGTGTAGCATATAATGGAAAATATTCATTAAAAATGTGCCGGATACTCACACGGGGCGGAGGAGGCGAGCAATGATTCTTGGCAAAACGGTCGGACAGATCCGCAGGTCAAAAGGAATTAAACAGGCCGTACTGGCCGGTGGCATCATGAGCCGCTCCAATCTCTCGCGTTTTGAAAGCGGGCATTATTATCCCGGTTATGACAAGCTGATTCTGCTGCTGGACAAGCTGGAGATGTCGCTGGAGGAGCTGCTGTTTCTGCATCAGGACAACGCTCCCCAACTGAAGCGGACGCTGCATCTGAGCCTGACTGAGGCGGGCAACCGGTATGATTTTGAATGTGTCAGGGCGGTCAGCCGGGAGTGCCGCCTCATGTATGAGTCTACAAAGACTGAAGCCTACTACCATCTGTATCTGCTTGGCCAGGGGGTGCTGATTCAGCATCAGCAGGCGGATGAAATCAGGACATTGCCTGAAATTGCCGCGTATATCAAACCGTATTTACTTGGTGTGGACAGATGGTACCTTTACGAGTTCAAGCTGCTGAACAATTTTCTGTTTACGCTCAGCTGCAGCGATGCCGTATTTTTTGGCCTCAGAGGGGCGAAGGAATTTGACCGATACCAGTCTTTTCCCGAGAGCAGGACGGTCCAGCAGCATCTGCTGCAGAACCTCTCGATTCTGTGCCTCAAGGAACGCCGCTATGAGCAGGGCCTGCAATTTCTTGAACAAGCGCTCCCGTTAGCCGATAAAACCCATCTGCTGTACGATAAAATTATTACTCAGGTCTACTATGAGCTTACATTGCTCTGCCTGAAACGGAAGGATAGCACGGCTGAGCTGATATCCTATCTGAATATCCTCAAACAGCTGGAGTTCGAAGACAGTTATCAGGCGCTGCTGAAGGTATGCCGCGGGCATCTGGTGGAAGGGATCTAAGTGTGGTGACTATCATGTTATATATGCAAAAAGAAAAAGCTGCGCTGTCCAGTAAGGTGGACAATGCAGCTTTTTTAGTAAGCTTAATTTAGGATGGGGGCGTAGATTAGTGCCCGGCAGAACTGTTCTTTTTGGCGATTTCCCGGCGCACAACCGGAGCAACCTCTGTGGCGAGCAGTTCGATGGCGGTAGCTACTTTGCTGTAGGGAAGCCCGCCGATGTCGAGCTGGGTCATGAAGCGGTTATGGCCGAACAGCTCATGCTGGTAAAGGATCTTCTCGATGATCTGCTGCGGGCTGCCGACAGCCAGCGTATTGACCGGGGAAACGAAGCGGCCGAAGTCGCTGCGTGAAACCCGGTATTCCTGTCCGGGCTTCGGGCTGATGGCGTTGCGGTAGCTGTAATAGTAAGGGTAGTATTCATCGACCGCCTGCTGCGAGGTTTTGGCGATATAGCCGTGGCTCGTAATGGCAATCTTCAGGTCTTCGGCAGCATGTCCGGCCTCGGCGCCGCTGCGGCGGTAAGTGCCTGCAAGATTCTGGAACGGCTCGGGACTGCCGCTGAGAATCGCAATTGCCATTCCGATACCCAGCCGTCCGGCCTGCTCGGCACTCTCAGGAGAGCCGCCAATTCCCACCCAGAGCGGGAGCTTAGGCTGCAGGGGACGGGGAGCAATCTCCGCATTGGTCAGCGGTGAGCGGAAGCTGCCCTTCCAGTTCACGACCTCATGCTTGTTCAGCTCCAGCAGCAGCTCCAGATTCTCGGCAAACAGCTTCTTATAGTCCTCCAGATCGTACCCGAACAGCGGGAAGGATTCGAGAAAAGCGCCGCGCCCGTTAATAATCTCCGCCCGGCCGCCGGACAGCAGATCCAGGGTGGCAAAATCCTCGAAAATCCGTACCGGATCAGCTGTGCTCAGCACAGTGGTCGCACTGGTCAGCTTGATCTGCTTGGTCACCTGGGCAATAGCAGCGAGTACAACCGGCATGGAGGAGATAACAAAATCCAGCCGGTGATGCTCCCCCACGCCAAAGACATCAAGGCCTGCTTCGTCTGCCAGCTGAGCAGCAGCAATAACCTCCTGCAGCCGCTGCTGCGGACTGATCTGCTGCCCGGTATGGCAATCCGCCACCAGATCGCCCAGGGTATAAATGCCGAACTCAAATGCCGGGGTAATGCCCGGCTTCATGTTGTTGTTAATAGTCATAATACAGACCCCTTATATCTCAAAATAGTTATCATGCTTGTCCGTTGTACATAGGATAGTGAATATTATAACACAACAACTTACAAAATGTAAGTTTATGAGTAAATGTTTCTTTTGAGTAAACGGATTACCGGCAGATTCTGCCCGGTTAGGCACTTTGCTATACAAATTAAATGATGTCTTTTTGTTGACAGACCTGAGGATTGGTGATATTTTAAATGCACAAATTCAAATTGTTTTACTTTGAATTACATTGGCCGACTGTACAAACAGAGGTGCCCGTGCTATCCAGCGCGAGGTCCCTCTGTTTTTTTTGTATACCAGTTTGTATACCAGCGAACCATAAGGAGGAGCAGAGATGGGAGAGGTCATGCTGTCCATTGCGCAGCTGAACAAGAGCTTTGACACCGCCGGAGGACAGGTAAAGGCATTGCATGAGGTGAATCTGGATGTGCAGCAGGGGGAGTTCGTCACCGTGATCGGCCCGAGCGGCTGCGGTAAAAGCACGCTGCTGCGCATCGTCGCCGGACTCGATACAGGCTATACCGGCAGTGTGACGCTGGAGGGGGAGCGGATTGGCGGTCCGGGGATTGATAAAGGGTTTATTTTTCAGGAGCACCGGCTGTTTCCCTGGCTTACCGTTGAGAAGAATATTGCCTCGGATCTGCCGCTCAGCCGGCCGGATGTCCGGCAGAAGGTAGATGAGCTGATTGAGCTGGTGAAGCTGAACGGCTTTGAAAAAGCGTATCCCCGTGAGCTCTCAGGAGGAATGGCCCAGCGGGTGGCAATTGCCCGGGCGCTACTGCGGAATCCGAAGATTTTGCTGCTCGATGAGCCGTTTGGTGCACTGGACGCTTTTACCCGGGCCCATATGCAGACGGTGCTGCTGGATATCTGGCGGAAGAACCGGACCACGATGATTTTTGTGACACATGATATTGATGAAGCAGTCTATCTTGGAGGAAGGGTGGTTATTCTGGAGCCGAGACCGGGCAAAATCCGTAAAATTGTGCCGATTGATCTCCCCTATCCGCGCAAGAAGACTACAACCTCCTTTCAGGAGCTGCGCCTAAGGGTGCTTAATTATTTTGAGAAGGTGGAGGAGCTGGAATTGACGGACGGGGCAGGGATTTAGGACACAGGCTTTATTATTTGAATAATAGGTATTATTGCCGTCATATATCCGACTTAAACAATGCGAATTGTAAATATAATTTAAGGGGGCAATTATATGAGCAACCAGGCTGTGGCCGCAGGTGCAGCAGGTAAACCCGGAAAAGCGGTTATTGCCGGACTCGGCCTGCTACTGCCGGGAAGCCTGCTGATTGCGTGGCAGCTGCTGGGCCATTACGGGATTTTGTCAGAAATGCTGTTTCCGACACCTTACACCATTACCCAGTCGTTCCTTTCACTGGCCGTAAGCGGCGATCTGTGGAGCCATTTCCGGGTCAGCGCCGTGCGGGCCTTCTCCGGATTTCTGCTCGGCGGGGGACTGGGGCTGCTGCTGGGCATTCTGGTCGGACTGTTCCGCAGATCGGAGCGGCTGCTGGACCCGTCGCTGCAGATGATCAGGATGATTCCCAGCCTTGCGGTTGTACCGCTGTTTATTCTCTGGTTCGGAATCGGCGAGGAATCGAAAGTGCTGCTGATCGCAAAAGGCGCGTTCTTCCCGGTCTATATTAACACCTTCATGGGCATCCGCGGTACGGACAACAAGCTGTTTGAAGTATCCAAGGTACTCGGCTTCAGCAAGATGCAGCAGGTTCTCCGGCTGGTGCTTCCGGCGGCGGTGCCGAACATTATGCTCGGTGTACGCCTGTCGCTGGGATTATCCTGGCTGGGGCTGGTTGTGGCTGAACTGATCGCCTCCACCTCAGGCATCGGCTACATGATGTCGGATGCCCGCCAGTTTGCTGATACGCCAGTCGTATTTGTCGGAATTATTGTGTTTGCCGCTGCGGGGCTGCTGAGTGATACGGTTGTCCGTCTGATTGAACGGCGGCTGCTGAGATGGAAGGACAGCTATCAAGGATAGGAGGAATGTACAGCATGAGCAACGGGATCGAAATGATTGTTAAGTCAGCTAAAAGCGTAAGGGAAGCACATGATTACACCGGAACAGCACCTGTATCTGCGTCTAACAAGCGAAAAAAGCCATACTCTCTCCGGACGAAGATACTTCTGTCCGACTGGGCAGCCGGGGCCGCCATACCGGCGGCAGTTATTGCACTGTGGCAGCTCGGCGGGAGTGCAGGCTGGATCTCGCCGGAGTTTCTGCCGACACCCTGGTCGATTTTGTCGGCTTTTGCCGGACTTGCGGCCAGCGGCGAGCTGCTCCATCACCTCGGGGTGAGCATCGGCCGGGCCGGGCTCGGCTATGTGATAGGCGGAATTCTCGGCCTGCTGCTCGGCATATTGACCGGTCTGTTCCGCAAAGCGGAGTATCTGCTTGACCCCAGTGTCCAGGTGCTGCGGCTGGTTCCGCATCTGGCCATTGCGCCGCTGATTATCCTCTGGTTCGGCTTCGGCGAGGTGTCGAAGGTGGCTATCATTTTGAGCGGCGCCTTCTTCCCGCTGTACATCAACACCTTTATGGGCATCCGGGGCGTGGACAACAAGTTGTTTGAGGTAGCCAGAGTGCTTGGCTTCGGACCGCTGCAGAAGCTGCGCCGGCTGATTCTGCCGGCTGCGCTGCCCGGCATTTTGCTCGGGTTGCGTCTTTCAATGGCCGTGGCCTGGATCGGCCTGGTTGTTGCTGAACTTATCGGCTCTTCTTCCGGAGTAGGGTTTCTGATTAATGAAGCCAAGCAGAATTCCAATACGGAAGTCATTTTTGTAGGCATCATTATTTTTGCTATTGTCGGCAAGCTGATTGATTCCTTATTCCGCGTCATCGAACGCAAGCTCCTGCACTGGCGGGACAGCTATCAGGGCTAAATAAACCAAGGGGGCTGAAGGTAAATGAATCTTTCCATCGGACATACAGGAGTACTGAATCTGCAGGCGGATGTGCTGGTAATCGGCGGAGGTCCGGCAGGTACGTGGGCGGCACTTACGGCAGCAGCCAAAGGCGCCAAGGTTATTCTGGCCGATAAAGGCTACTGCGGCTCCAGCGGAGCTACTGCTCCGTCAGGTACGGGAGTGTGGTACGTGCAGCCGGACGACAAGCTGCGTGAAGAGGCCAAGGCCAGCCGTTACTCGATGGGCGGCAAGCTGGCGGAGCACCGCTGGATGGACAGGGTGCTGGACCGCACCTATGAGAATATGAACCGGCTGGGCGTCTCCGGATACCCGTTCCCGCTGGATGAGCACGGCAACCAGTACCGCCGGAGCCTGCAGGGGCCGGAATATATGAGGCTGATGCGTAAGCTGGTCAAGAAGGCGGGAGTGAAGATTCTGGACCACAGTCCGGCGCTTGAGCTGCTGGCCGATGGACACGGTGTCGCCGGGGCAACCGGTGTACAGACCCAGAGCGGAGAAGGATGGAGCGTCCAGGCGGGGGCAGTCGTCATTGCGACCGGGGGGTGCGCCTTCCTCAGCAAGGCGCTGGGCTGTAACGTGCTGACAGGTGACGGCTACCTGTTCGCCGCCGAAGCCGGGGCCAGCCTGTCGGGCATGGAATTCTCCAATGCCTATGCGATCTGCCCGACCTTCTCGTCCGTCACCAAAACAGCCTACTACAGCTATGCCAGCTTCTATTATGAAGACGGAAGCGTGGTGGAAGGTGCAGGCTCTAAAAAGGGCCGCTCAATCATCGCCCGCAATCTGCTGGCCGGCCGCCAGGTCTATGCCAAGCTTGACGGTGCTTCTGAGGATTTGCAGCCGCTGCTGCGGGTTGCCCAGACGAATTTCTTTCTGCCGTTCGACCGCCGGGGCATTAATCCGTTTAAGGATGCTTTTCCGGTTACCCTGCGGCTGGAAGGTACGGTACGCGGCACCGGCGGCATCCGCATAACGGATGAAGACTGCGGCACCGGCGTTCCGGGGCTATATGCCGCAGGAGATGCGGCAACCCGCGAGCTGATCTGCGGCGGCTTCACCGGCGGCGGCAGCCACAATGCCGCCTGGGCGATGTCCTCCGGCTCCTTTGCCGGAGAGGGGGCAGCCGCCTATGCCGCCGGACTGGGGCAGCATGCCGCTGACCGTAAGCCGCGCGGACTGTCCACCTCACCGCTGGTTGACCAGCAGGTGAAGCCGGGAACGGCGGCGCGCGCAGCGGAGTTTGTCTCGGCTGTGCAGGACGAAGTCAAGCCGTACGACATCAACCTGTTCCGTACAGAGCAGGGGCTGACCTCCTCACTCGGCCGCCTGGACGGACTGTGGAAGGAGCAGCGCAGCCGGGAAATTCAGCGTACACCCGAAGGGGTGAAGGCCCGCGAAGCGGAAGCCATGACGGCAACTGCCCGCTGGATGTATAGCTCCGCTCTGGCACGTACCGAAACCAGAGGTATGCATAAACGCGAGGATTATAAGGAAACGGACAACGGCCAGCATCACCGGCTGATCAGCGGCGGACTGGATCAGGTATGGGTCAAAACAGAAGAAGTAGCGAAGGAGAGTGTACTACTGTGATTGAAGTCATCAGCGCTGCCAGGTGTGTAGAGTGCAACCAGTGCGTATCCGTCTGCCCGACGAATGTGTTCGACCGGGTAGAGGACGGAATCCCCGTCATCGCCCGGCAGAGCGATTGCCAGACCTGCTTCATGTGCGAGCTGTATTGCCCTGTTGATGCGCTATATGTTGCACCTGACTCTGAAACGGTTATCGGTGTGACTGAAGCGGAGCTGGAAGAGCAGGGGCTGCTCGGCGGGTACAGGGAAAAGGTAGGCTGGGGCAGAGGCAGACAGCCGGTGGCAAGTCATGACTTTATGTATAAACTGGCGGCCAGAGCCGGGTTCTAGAAATAGCAATCATCTGATATCAGACCGAGGGGAGAACAACATTAATGAAATCGTACAGAAAGATTCAAGGCGGACGGAAAAAGGGGGCTCGCGGGCTGCTGTTCGCAAGTCTGGTCATGATCATGCTGGTGCTGCAGGCCTGCGGCAATAATGCAAACTCCGGCAACAGTGCAGCTTCACCAGCAGGCGGCAATAATACTGCGGAGGCCGCAGGCAGTGAAACAGCTACGGCCACTGCACCGGCTGTGCTGAATTTCGGCTATATCGGCTCCAACAAGCTGAACGTGCCGGGCGGCGCAGAGGGCTGGGGCTTTTACAAAGGAATTATTCAGGAGGAGCTTAAGAAATACGGCATCACTGAAGTGAAGCTCACCGGCTTCCCGAACGGACCGGACCAGACAGAGTCACTGATCAGCGGCCGGCTTGATTTTGGCAGCCTTGGGGATACACCGGCCATTATCGCTTACGCCTCCGGCGCCAAAACCCGCCTGATCTCCCAATCCTCGGCCCACACCGTAGGCTATCTGATCGGTAAAAAGGACGGCCCGAAGACGATTAAGGATCTGCAGGGCAAGACGATTGCGATCCAAAAAGGCTCCTTCATGCACCGTTATGTGGTAGGACTGCTGCAGCAGGAGGGGGTAACCGACTATAAGCTGGTTCACATGCTGATTCCTGATGCTACTGCTGCACTCGCCAGAGGGGATGTGGATGCAACGACCAACCTCGGCGTTCCGGCATTGAAGCTGATTGATGAAGGCTACACTCACCTGGATGATGCCTCGAAGCATCCGGATCTGCTGGGCTCCAGCGCTACTGTAGTCTCTGAGGATTATCTGGAGAAATTCCCGGACTTCCCGAAGGTATGGAATGAGGCGCGTGAAAAAGCATTGGCTGATCTTAAACAGCATGAAGATGAATATTACGAATTCCTGGCCGAAATCGGCGATACTACGCCGGAGCTGGCGAAACAGGTCAATCCGATCAGCGATATCAAGGATACTGCCTTCACCGGAGAGGGCACCAAGCTGCTGGAGGGCACCAAGAACTTCCTGGTCGAAGAAAAGCTGGCCAAAAAAGACTTCAACATCACCGACTGGCAGCTGCAATAACGTTCAAGCGGAGGGATGAGCTTGTGGGAAACGGACTGTAACGGTAAAAAGCTTCCGCCTGCCGCTGGCAGAGTTGGCAGATACAGGCCGGATCGGCATTCTCGGCCACAGCAGGGCAGGCGGCGGCACCATTATTTTCGCCGCCGAGCATCCGGAGGTTGCTGCCCTGGTTGTCTGGAACGGCGGTTCGCCGCCGCCCCGGACAATTCAGGACGGCGCAGCGGAGCCGACGCTGCGGGAGCAGAAGGATGACGCAGGATGAGGCAGGACGGGCAGGGAAAAATGAGCAGGGTGGCAGTCGGTCAAGAAGACGATCGGACAAAGAGCGAAGTGGGTGTGAACTTAGTTGGATTTTCGTCACTTAATTCCGCTGTTTTCCGGAAATGTGGATCATTAGGTGGAAAAAAGGCATCTAAATCTGGCCGGATAGTCCCTTTGGAGCTCATTTTGCAAAATTAAGTGCCGTTTTTCCACCTAAGCTGCTCATACCGGGCAACTTGGGAGAATTAGTTGTCAAAAATCCACTTAGCTCGATGAGCGAACGTTTGCATTCTTGGAATCAGCGCTATTGAGCTACTGAGCTACCGATCCAACGATCTACCGAGCCTATTTCTGGGCATGAAATTACTTAAAAAGGCCGCGAATGCCACACAGCGAGAGCTATCACACATTTTAAGGAGGAATACAATGCCGCAACAGCAGATAACTACAGATGTGCTTGTGCTGGGCGGAGGCCCGGCCGGGGCATGGGCGGCATGGCATGCAGCCTCGCAAGGGGCACAGGTCATTCTCGCCGATAAAGGCTACCTCGGAACAAGCGGCGCTACGGCGCCGGGCGGGACAACTCTGCTGGTGATTCCGCCGGTAGCCGAGCTGCGGGATGAGGCGGTTCAGGCCAGATTACGGGCAGGCGGCTACCTGTCAGAGAACAGCTGGATTCACCGGGTGCTGGATCAGGTGGAGCAGAATCTGCAGCAGATTGAGGAGTGGGGCTACCCTTTTCCGAAGGACGGGGACGGCAATCCGCTGCGGACCCATCTGCACGGTCCGGAATATATGAAGATTATGCGGCGGGTTGTACGTAAGGCCGGTATCAGAATTCTGGACCAGTCTCCGGCACTGGAGCTGCTGCATGATGAGCATGGCGTCGGCGGAGCCCGCGGCATTAACCGACTGACCGGGGAAACCTGGGAGGTGCGGGCAAATGCGGTGGTTATGGCGACCGGCGGCTGTGCTTTCCTCAGCAAAGGCCTGGGCTGCAACGTGCTCACAGGCGAAGGCCTGCTGATGTCAGCTGAGGCAGGAGCTGAACTTTCGGGTATGGAATTTACCCGGCAGTATGCTCCGAGCTTTGCTGGCGGCACGGTGACGCGCGGCCGGATGCTGGCCTGGGCAACGCTGTACGATGCGGCGGGCAATCCGCTGCACCGCGGCGACCGCACCTTCGGCAGCATCCCGGATCTGATGCTCAAAGGTCCGGTCTATGCCTCGCTGGACCTGGCTGACACGGAAGCGAAGCAGCAGTTCCTGCGTAACGCCCATCCGATCTTTTTCATGCCGCTGGAGCGGGCGGGGATTAATCCGTTCAAGGATAAATTCCCACTCACGCTCCGCTATGAAGGCACGATGCGCGGCACGGGCGGCCTGCGCCTCACCGGCACCGACTGCAGCACCACGGTGCCGGGCCTGTACGCCGCCGGAGATGCGGCCTCCCGCGAGAAGGTCACCGGCGCCATCTCCGGCGGCGGCGCCTACAACGCTTCCTGGGCCATCTGCAGCGGCAGCTGGGCTGGCCAGGGAGCAGCGCGGCACGCGCTGGCGCAGCCGCGCCGGGCAGACAGCCGGCCGCTCCGCGCCGCCGGCCGCCTGGGGCTCGCCGGCGGTGCCTCGGCAAGCGGGACGCTGGACCCGAAGCCGCTGACCGCGGCGGTCCAGCAGGAGATCCTGCCGCTGCGGATCAATTATTTCCGCAGCGAGCCAGGGGTCGCCGCCGCGCTGCAGCGGCTGGATAGCCTGATGCCCTATATCACCGGCCGCCCGCCGGCCACGGTACAGGGCATCGTGCAGTCCCGCGAAGCGGCGGCCATGCTGCAGGCCGGCCGCTGGATCTACACCGCTGCGCTGGCCCGCAAAGAGAGCCGGGGGCTGCAGCGGCTAGCAGAATATCCGGCGCTGGACCCGCGCCAGACCCACCGGCTGATCCTCTCGGGTATCCACCAGATCAGGACCAGTACAGAGCAGGTGCCGCATGCCCATGAGCTGCAGGCAGCGAGAAAGGAGCAGGTCATATGATCGAACTGGTCAGCAGGGACCGCTGTATCGGCTGCAAGCTGTGTGTGAAGGTGTGCCCGACCAATGTGTTTGAGATGCAGGGCAAGCTTGCCGTTATTGCCCGGCAGGAGGACTGCCAGACCTGCTTCATGTGCGAAGCCTACTGTCCTGTGGACGCGCTATATGTAGCACCGCAAGGCGAGGTATCCGTTCAGGTTAATGAACAGGAGCTGATCAGCTCAGGGCTGCTCGGCAGCTGGCGGGCGGAGATCGGCTGGAATCCGGGGGCAGAGGAGACGATGGCGGAGCGGGATACAACGCCTTTCTTTGAGGTGTTCACGGAGACGTACCGGGGCCAATAAGTAAGCAATTCAAGCGCAATCAAAAAGTCGGATGAATACGGAAAGAACCCATCTTCCACGATTGTGGAGGATGGGTTCTTTTGTTCATTCAGAGTCTTTTTTTATTAAATCGAGTGATTTCCGAAGAACTGATAGCTTCCTTTAGGGAACACGTTCCATTCTCCCTCCAGCGAGAACTGCTGCGAGCCGGTATAAATGCCGGGCTTGCGGACAATCGTTCCGCCGGACGGCAGAAATTTCTGGGTGGATGTCGGATTGCCTAACATATCCACGATTTGACCGTTCTTTTTGAGGACAATGGCTACAACGTCAAATTGGGTTGGATCATAGAGTGAAAGCTCGTCATTGTAATACCAGATATTCATAATATCAAACGCATCGTAAAAAATATTGTCGATAAAAATGTAAGGCGGTTGAGTCGGCCATCCTGAATTAATAGGTACAGATGTACTCACGATGGTCTTAGTATTCTTCATATACCTGTACACTTCAACGGTATACCCCTGGGGGTTCGCAATTGGAGTACCTGTATTTTTGTAAAATAGCTCCAGAGCGATTCGTCCGTCTCCGCCATCCAGATATTCTGAGAAGAACAGCTCGCCGGATCCTTGCGGGGTCACTGTAATGGACAGCACGATCGCCCGCCCGTCAGCGCCAATGATCCATATATAGCCCCCGGGCATTGGCTGGCCTGTCCAGGTGGTACCGTTCAGTGTTGTCGGACCGGTAAAGGTACTGTCAGCGGTCCCGAAATACTCTGTAAAGGTTGTCTGGCCCGGAAACAGCTTCGAAATATCGTAAGAGATAGACTGTACCCCAGTCTTGGTACGGATGGCTACGAACCCGTCAGTTACAAGCTGAGCCGTTCTTAACGGGAAGCTGTAGGTTCCTGTTCCGCCCTTGCCGTCTGAAGCCGTAACCGTTACCTGACCGCTGGCGGAAGTATTGGCTGCCGCTGACAAAGATAACGTACTTCCCGAAACCTCGACGGTTCCGGCTGCTGCATTATCGATGACGGCTGTAAAGGTCAGGCTGTCACCGTCAGCATCTTCAAAGAGCTGGGACAGGTCGTAATTGCGCGTATTGGTGACACCGGGCGTCAGAAGCTGCGGTGAAATTGTAGCTACTGCTACCGGTGCTTTATTCGGCGGTGCAGCGGACACAGTCACCGTAAATGAGGCTGTAGCTTGTCCTCCGCGCTGATCCTGTGCAGTTACTTCAATTATAGCGGTTCCTGCAGCTGCCGGGGTCAGCTTCAGAGTGCTGCCCGTAACAGCTGCAGTGACGCTGCTGCTGTTACTTGAGCTGGCACTGAAGCTGAGCGTATCTCCATCAGCATCGGTGAAGGCTGCACCCAGAATTATTTCAGCCGCCGGACTGCTTAAGTAGAGCGTTGTATCCCCTAGCTTGCCGGTTACTGCCTTTGGTACGGCGTTGACATTTACGGTAAAGGACACCTGTGTTTTGCCCCCGTTAGCATCGGTGGCAGTCACCTGGATGACGGGGGAACCGGGCGCTTTTGGTGTAATTGTAAGTTTGCCATCCGATACAGATACTGCCGCTTTTGCCGGGTTGTTTGATTCGGCAGTATAAGTAAGCGCACCGCCTTCCGGATCAGTAAAGGCAGGCTGCAGATTAATCTCCTGTGCGCTGTCGTTCTCCTGCAAATTTAAATCCGGCAGGCTTCCCGCAGTGGCAATTGGAGCTGCGTTTACGAATACTTCAATGTTTTCGACAGTTTCATTGCCCTTATCGTCACTGGCTGTCACTTTAATCTTAACGGTGCCGGGTGCTTTAGGTGTAAGTGTAAGCTTACTTCCGGCAAGTGAAGCGGTAGCGATGCCGGGGTCTTCTGATACAGCACTGTAAGAGATCGCATCCTGCTCCGGATCACTGAAAATAGCGGACAGCTCGAGGTCGGAGGCGCTGCCGTTTTCCTGCAGGATCTGTTTGTCAGTACCGGCAAAGACCGGGGCCTGATTCTTCAGCACCGTAACATTAAAGCTGTGCTCTGTGATTCCACCCTTACCGTCATTGGCCTGAATAGTGACAGTAGTTGTTCCCGGAGCTTTTTGCGTCAAGGTAAGCTTGCTGCCGGTCACAGCAGCTTCGACTGTTGCGGTATCAGCTGAGGAAACAGAGTACACAATTGTATCCCCATCAGGGTCAGTGAAATAGGAAGACAGCTGAAGCTCCTGCGGAAGCCCGTATTGCGGCAGCTGCTGGGCTGTGATAGCCGTGACAACCGGCTTGGCATTAACGTCAACGGTAAACGTCCGCTGGGTAGTACCTTCATAGTTATCCTTCGCCGTCACAGTCAGCGTCACGGTTCCATGAGCTTTTGGTGTTACGCTCAGGATACTGCCGGTGATAGCTGCAGAGGCAATGCTAATGTCCGAGCTGGTCACCGTATAGGTCAGCGCACCGCCCTCTGGGTCGGAAAAAGCAGTCAGCAGATTGATATCCCGGGTAATGTCGCTTTCCTGCAAATCCAGATCCTGAAGACTTCCCGCAGCAGCGACTGGAGCCGCATTAACCAGCACTTCAATATTCTCGTTAGTTTCATTGCCCTTATCGTCACGGGCCGTCACGTTAATCTTAACAGTGCCGCTTGCTTTAGGTGTAAGCGTAAGCTTGCTTCCGGAAATGGATGAGGTAGCAATGCTGGAGTCTTCCGATACAGTATTGTAGAAGATCGCATCCTGCTCCGGATCACTGAAGATTAATGACAGCTCGAGATCGACGGAGCTGCCGTTCTCCTGCAGGATCTGTTTGTCAGTGCCGGCAAAGACCGGAGCCTGATTGCTGAGCACTGTAATATTAAAGCTATGCTCGGTGATTCCGCCCTTACCGTCATTTGCTTGAACAGTAATGATAGTTGTTCCCGGAGATTTCTGCGTCAAGGTAAGCTTGCTGCCGGTTACCGCAGCTTCAACTATTGCAGTGTCCGCTGAGGAAGCGGCATACACGAGAGTAGCCCCTTCCGGATCAGTGAAATAGGAGGAAAGCTGAAGCTCCTGCGGAAGACCGTATTGCGGCAGCGGCTGGGCAGTGACAGCCGAAACAACCGGCTTGCCATTAACGTCAGCGGTAAAAGTCTGCTGTGCAGTGCCGCCGAATTGATCTTTTGCTGTCACTGTAATTGTTGCGGTCCCGTGAGCTTTTGGCGTTACACTTAAAATATTGCCTGCAACAGCTGCGGCAGCAATGCTGTTATCCGAGCTGGCCGCCGTGTAAGTGAGGTCATCGCTGTCGGGATCAGTAAAAGCAGTGTCCAGGTCGAGTGTCAGCTTTTCACCGTTCTCCTGCAGCGCGTGATTACCCAGTTTTGCAGCCCCGATCTCTGGCGGATCATTTACAGTAAGCTCAAAGCTTGCCGAGACAATACCGGCGTAGCCGTCATTGGCCAGCACGGATATTGTAGTGGTTCCATGCCCGAAAGGAGTTAGTTTCAATGTATCATCGGAAACTTCGGCTGTGGCAACTGCCGGGTTACTTGACTGCACCGAATAAGTAAGCAGATCTCCGTCTTCATCATTGAAATAAACAGAAAGCTGGACCGTGGCCGGCTCATCTGTACCTTTGATCGATCTTGCCGGAATGGTCAACACTTGCGGAACAGTGTTGACATTAACGGTAAAAGTGATCTGGCTCGAACCGCCGCGTCCGTCCTCCGCATGTACTGTAACGGTTGCTCTACCATGCACCTGCGGTGTCAAAACCAGCTTATCGCCGTATACTGCCGTTCCTACACTGGCCGGATCACTGGATACGGCAGTGAAAGTAAGGGGATCAGGATCATCATCCGAGAAAAGCAGCTCCAGCGGGAACTCAACCGGAGCTCCGTTAATCTGCAGCAGCTGGTCATCCATATTACCTGCCGCGGGATTTTTATTGACCGTAACTGTGATTTCGGTTTCGGCTGTACCGCCACGGCCATCTTTTGCAGTGAGCTTAACCTTGGCTGTGCCGGCAGTATGGCCTGTCACAGTGAGTCTTTTGCCCGAGATCTGAGCTGTAGCGATCACAGGATTGCTGCTTACTGCCTCGTAGATCAGGCTGTCTGAATCAGCATCGCTGAACCAGCTGTTCAAATCAATTTCACGGGGGGCATCGCCAATTACAACTAACTGATTAGCGACTGCGGCTGTTGTAGCCGGCGGAGTATTCACAGTGACTTTGAAGCTGGATGTCGTTTTCTTTCCGTTCTGATCATCTGCAGACAGCAGAATGGTGACGTTGCTGCCGGCTTTTAACGGACTGAGTGTCAGTAGGTTACCGTTTAAGACAGCTCTAACTACAGAAGAGCTACCCGAGACAGCCACTAACTTAAGCTGGGTTTGTTCATCATCTTTAAATACGCCAGCAAGATCGATAACTTCGCTGGTACCAATTGTAAGTAGGCGGTCTGCAACCGGTGCAACAACTTTGGGTGCCGTATTTATAACTGGAGTCGAAAAGGTGGTCGTGGATGTGGACGTATTAGTTGTAGTCTGCACTGTTGTAGTGTTCACTGTAACGTTAGAGCTGCTGTTTACCTGCAGATTTTGCACAGTACCTGTACTATTTAGCGCCACGTTACCGGTACCTTGAACATTCAGGTTAGTAATGGAAGCATTTCCGGTCAGAGTAAAGGGTTGGTCTCCCGTTATTGTTGTGCTGTTGACAGTACCGTTGAGAGCAACCTGGCTGGCGGTTCCAGTAATAACAACATCGCTTAGTGGGGTTGCCGCATTTGCGCTGATCGTTGCATCAGAGGAGACGGTGACTTTTTCGGCTGTAGTGCTGCCTGTCGTTTCAAGATGTACGCCTGTTTTATTAACATCCACTGTATTCAGGGTAGAATCTTCAAACACTACAGTATTGCTGTCGCCGCCTAACACCTTCGTTTCACCGAGCACTTTTACATTTGAGGCTTTAAAATCATGCAGCAGCTTTGGGGTGATGATCAGGTCCCCGCGAACAGTCAGATTGCGTACGGACAGGTAATCTCCGCGAATCTCCAAATTTCCATCCAGTGTTGCGCCATGTCCGTCAAGTACGAGATTGCCACTGAATTCCTCCTGTCCTGCAACCGGTTCTTTACCGCTGCTGTTCAGATACAGTGTGTTCAGGGATTGAATGGTTCTGCCGCTGGAGGAAAAGGAAACTTCGGCTTTTTTCAGAACGTCCTGGTTGTCGGGGTTAATAAGGCTTGCAGATGGGTCCGACAAGGCGAACTTCACACCGCTGATTACAGCGCTGCCGCTGTTAATACTCTGCAAATTCTCCATCGTTGTATTAGAGAAGAACGTCGAAATAAGCAGTCCTGCCATCTCCTGCCGCTGAACTCCTGCTTTTGGCAGAAACTTACCGTCCGTAAGAAACATGTATCCCTTAACGATGGCGGTGCGCACATACGGTTTGGCCCAATCAGCCACACTGCTCCAATCTGCAGGCGGGGTAAAGTCTGCGGTCTCAGGGATAATCTCCTGCCCGGAAGCACGCACCAGCATTGCCGCTGATTCCTGGCGGGTAATCGGCGCCTTAGGCCAGAACTTTCCTGTTCCATCGCCTGACATAATACCGGCCGCAGTAATTGCGTTGATGGAGCTGCTGCTCCAGCTGGCTGCTTTGACGTCTGTATATGCGGTTTTGGCTGTTGCCGGCAAAAGCTCCAGCGTACGGAATAGCATGGCGGCCAGCTCTTGTCTGCTGACAATGTCAGCAGGATGGAATTTTCCGTCACTGTAACCGCCCATCAGGCCAAGCTCCACGGCGCGGTTCACGGATTCAAGCAGTGAGCTCTTAATGAGGCTGGCATCCTTCAGCTGCGCAAGATTACTGGAAGAGCTGGAGCTTGGTACGGGGCCAGCAGCAGCGGCAGCGCTCGAAAGAGGAAGTGCTGCGGCCAGCAGGGAAGACAGGGCTATTTTTTGAAACTTATTCATGGTCATGAGTGTGCCTCCCGGGTCAAATTGAAAAGAAATAAAGATTTAGTCAACCTCATAGGTTCGCAGATCAGCTGTATAATCTGTTCCTCTATCGATCCAGTCACTGTCTTCATAGGTGGTAGATCCAATAATCCTGCCGGATTTCCGCGCGAGGGATTGATACGGGCTGATTACAGCTATATCAACCAGTACATTATCGTAATAAAGATATAAGGTAACCGGATTAGTGTCATCGGTAATTAAAAAAGATTGGGAGAAATAGTCATAAGAGTCTCCGAGAGGACCAGTAATAACGATAGCTTGTTTAGAATTAAGCTCAACCGTCGGATCGTCTATCTCTATGACATCTGTACTGTCCGAACGTTCTATTCGTAGTTTGGATAGGTCAATACTCTCGCCTGTAGGATTATAAAGTTCAATAGCCTGCAGATAATCACTGCCAAAAACAGTTTCCGATATGAATATACCTGTAGCATTAGGTACGGCATCAGTAAAAGTAACTGTGAAGGTCGCGTCGACCGTGCCGCCGTTGCCGTCATTGGCGCTCACGGTAATGGTTGTGGTTCCTGCGCTAACCGGTACAATGGTCAGCGTGCTGCCGCTCACCGAAACGGTAGCCACGCCAGGGTTAGAGGACACGGCCGAAAGAGTAAGCGCGTCGCCGTCTTCATCACTGAAGACCGAACTGAGATCGGTCGTTTGTGTACCATCATCGATAGACTTGTTCAAGTCGGAGATGTTGTTTGCCACAGTCGGTGCATTATTTACCGGAACTGGAGCGGTAAAGACAGCAGTGAAGCTCGCATCGACCGTTCCGCCGTTGCCATCATCAGCAGTAACGGTGATCGTAGTTGTTCCGGCGCTAACCGGGACGATAGTCAGCGTGCTGCCGCTCACCGAAACAGTAGACACGCCAGGGTTGGAGGACACCGCTGAGAAGGAAAGCGTGTCACCGTCCAGATCGGCGAAGACCGAGCTCAGGTCAGCTGTCTGCACCCCATCATCGACAGACTTGTTCAAATTCGAGATGCTGTTCGCCACGGTTGGTGCATGGTTGACCGGAACAGGCGGAGTAAATACAGCGGTGAAGGTCGCGTCAACCGTACCGCCGTTGCCGTCATTCGCAGTAACGGTAATGGTTGTGGTTCCCGCGTTAACCGGCATAATGCTCAGCGTATTGCCGCTCGCCGAAACAGTAGCCACACCAGTGTTGGATGACACCGCTGAGAAGGAAAGCGTGTCACCGTCCAGATCGGCGAAGACTGAGCTAAGGTCAGTTGTCTGCACCCCATCATCGACAGACTTGTTCAAATTCGAGATGCTGTTCGCCACGGTTGGTGCATGGTTGACCGGAACCGGCGGAGTAAATACAGCGGTGAAGGTCGCTTCAATCGTTCCGCCGTTGCCATCATCAGCAGTGACAGTGATGGTTGTGGTTCCCGCGTTAACCGGTACCACAGTCAGCGTGTTGCCGCTGATCGAAACGGTAGCCACGCCGATGTCGGAGGACACGGCCGAGAGAGTGAGCGAATCGCCGTCCTGATCGGCGAAGACGGAGCTGAGGTCCTTGGTTTGCGATCCGTCATCGACAGACTTGTTCAAGTCTGAGATGGTATTTGCCACAGTCGGCGCATGGTTGACCGGAACCGGAGCAGTGAAGACAGCGGTGAAGCTGGCGTCGACCGTTCCGCCGTTGCCGTCATTCGCAGTAACGGTAATGGTTGTGGTTCCCGCAGTAACCGGCACAATGCTCAGCGTAGCGCCGCTCACCGAAACGGTAGCCACGCCCGTGTCAGAGGACACCGCTGAGAGAGTAAGCGCATCACCGTCCAGATCGGCGAAGACGGAGCTGAGATCCTTGGTTTGCGATCCGTCATCGACAGACTTGTTCAAATTCGAGATGCTGTTCGCCACGGTCGGTGCATGGTTCACCGGAACCGGAGGTGAAAAGACAGCGGTGAAGCTGGCGTCGACCGTTCCACCGTTGCCGTCATTCGCAGTAACGGTAATGGTTGTGGTTCCCGCGTTAACCGGCATAATGCTCAGCGTATTGCCGCTCGCCGAAACAGTAGCCACACCAGTGTTGGACGACACCGCTGAGAAGGAAAGCGTGTCACCGTCCAGATCGGCGAAGACTGAGCTAAGGTCAGTTGTCTGCACCCCATCATCGACAGACTTGTTCAAGTCTGAGATGGTATTTGCCACGGTTGGTGCATGGTTGACCGGAACCGGCGGAGTAAATACAGCGGTGAAGGTCGCGTCAACCGTACCGCCGTTGCCGTCATTCGCAGTAACGGTAATGGTTGTGGTTCCCGCGTTAACCGGTACCACAGTCAGCGTGTTGCCGCTGATCGAAACGGTAGCCACGCCGGTGTCGGAGGACACGGCCGAGAGAGTGAGCGAATCGCCGTCCTGATCGGCGAAGACGGAGCTGAGGTCCTTGGTTTGCGATCCGTCATCGACAGACTTGTTCAAGTCTGAGATGGTATTTGCCACAGTCGGCGCATGGTTTACCGGAGCCGGAGCAGTGAATACAACGGTAAATCCGGTATCGACCGTTCCGCCGTTACCGTCATTGGCGGTCACGGTAATGGTTGTGGTTCCCGCAGTAACCGGCATAATGCTTAGCGTAGTTCCGGTTACCGAAACAGTGGCCACGCCCGTGTCAGAGGACACGGCTGAGAGAGTAAGCGCGTCGCCGTCCAGATCGGCAAAGATTGAACCAAGACCCACCATCTGCGATCCGTCATTGACAGACTTATTCAAATTCGAGAGGCTGTTCGCCACGGTCGGCGCATGATTTACCGGAACCGGAGCAGTGAAGACAGCAATGAAGGTCGCATCGATCGTTCCGCCGTTGCCGTCATTCGCAGTAACGGTAATGGTTGTGGTTCCCGCAGTAACCGGTATAATGCTTAGCGTAGTTCCGGTTACCGAAACAGTGGCCACGCCCGTGTCAGAGGACACGGCTGAGAGAGTAAGCGCATCGCCGTCCAGATCGGCAAAAACAGAGCTAAGTGCGACTGTTTGCGAACCATCTGCTACAGATCTGCTTAAAGCCGGAATAAGGTTCGCCACAGTTGGCGCATGGTTCGCCGCATGTTGATTACCAGTGGAGACACTGGTTATCGGAGCGGTAATTACAATAGCTCCGGAAGCCGTCTGAACATGCTTGATGTTGCTCTGAATGGCTATGTAGTTCTGGATGATTTGCGCGGGTAGTACGTTATCCGGCAGATGCAGTGTTTGTATGGACAGGGACGGATCAATAGTAATCTTCGAGCCTGAATTAACTTTTAGGTTCTGTAATGAACCATTGCCGTTAATGGCGATAGACAAGGAAGAATTAATAGTGAACTGGTTGATATTTCCTTGTAGTTGAATTTTGGAGGCGCCTTCATTTAGCTTGAGTTCACCCGTTACATCTCCGTTAATCGTTACATCATCCGCAGAAATGCTGAGCAGGGTGTTGGAAGGAAGACTGGCAGTATACAGCTGAGCGCCTTTTTTTACAATTTCCAGCTCTTGCAATCCGCTCACATGACGGTTTAGCGAGCTGAATTTGAGCACTGCGCCTTCAAGCGCTTCACGGTTGGTATCCCCGATCAGCTCCTTGAGCGGGCCTTCAATAAGGTAGGAGGTATCACCGATGGTTACAAAATCCCTGTTTATCCTGGTGATTACAGCGGATTGCTCGGTTTGACTAAATGTATAGAGTAAGAGCGATGCAATATCCTGGCGCTGAACCGCAGCTTTTGGGTTAGAGATATTCTCGAAAAGCTCGGAAAGCTTTAGCTGTGCGGCAACGTCAACGGATGTTTTGGCCCATGCGCTGATTACAGTACCGTTTTCAGCCGGATTAGCCAGCATACTGCGCGCTCCGCTTCCATTAATGGCTCTTACAATAATAGTTGCCAGTTCCTCTGTGGTCACAGGCCGTGAAGGATTAAAACGTCCATTGCCGTCACCAGTCATAATCCCGGCTTGCTTGACCGCTTCTATAGCGTAGGTACTCCAACTGGAGTCAGATACATCCTTATAAAGAGAAAATGCTTTGGAGTCGGATTTCAGGCTTAAGACTTTGGTCAGGATCACGGCCAGTTCCTGCCGGGTGATTGTAGCTTCCGGCCGGAACTGGCCGTTCGGATCACCGCTCAAGTATCCCTTTTCTGCAGCATCGAGAATGGCAGAAATTTTGGACGGGTCTGCCTGCTTGAGATCGGTAAACACCGCTGTTTGTCCGGCAGAGGCTGCATCTGCGTAAGCTGCCGTGCCAAACAAAGTATTAAGAGCTATAAGAACGGCTCCCCATTTCACTGAAATGCTACTCAATAATATAACCCCCTGAAATAATCCTTTTATGACTGACTTTTTTGGATTTTAGAATCTATAAGTCATATATCGACAAAATTTTCGGAAAATTTATATATTTTATAGTTCTAAAGTGATGTTTATCGCTGTGTGATGAAAGATGAGCGTTGGAAAATATGTTCATTGAACTGAAAATGGGTAAAAAGACGCAATTCATTATCCGTATAAAAGATCTACAAGGATAAAACAAAAAAATATCCGTCAGCCAGTTAGAGGCTAACGGATATTCGCAAAAGCTTTTGTACATTTTAAAAAAATATGTGTCAATAGCGTCCTACAACAATGCCTCCACAGCGGGCTCAATATCCAGCGGATCAACCGGAGACTCAAACCGCTGCACTACATTGCCCTCGCGGTCGATCAGAAATTTGGTGAAATTCCATTTTACTTCATCATCCGTAAGGGAAGCGGGGTCACGTTCCTCAAGCATCTTCTGCAGCAGCCTGCTGCCGGAATGACCCTGATCGAAGCCGGCAAAGCCCGCCTCAGTGGTCAAAAAGCTGAATAAAGGATGTTTATCCGGTCCTTTGACATCAATTTTTTCAAAAAGGGGGAAGCTAACCCCATAGTTTATCTGGCAGAATACATCCACCTCTTCATTAGAGCCTGGTTCTTCCCCGAACTGGTTGCTGGGGAAGCCGAGGATCTGGAAGCCTCGTTCCTGGAATTTCTCATAAAGCTTTTGCAAGTCTGAATATTGCGGGGTAAACCCGCATTTGCTGGCGGTATTTACAATCAGCAGGACTTTTCCCTTATATTGCTCAAGGCTCGTTTCTTTCCCGCGGATATTGCGGGCAGCGTATGTATAGACACTCATTGGCAGCTTCAGCCTCCCGGAATTAACAGTGAATAGAATTTAACAATTGAATTGTATACAATTTAATTACGGGTGTCAAATAGACGGTTGATTTTTTTTATGTACGAAGCAGGCTGTTAAGCTTATACTAAGATGAACGAACCGTTTCTTCAGCAGGCAGAGCATCTCCCCAGGTATTGAAAAGAATATATTGCTGGAGGAAATTTAATGAGCACTACAGAACTTACTAGCCAACTTTCCAGTTTCACAGGAAGATTACTTAGAGAACGTTTCGGAAAAGGTCCGGAATCGATACATGCTTCCATCGGGCCGCAGTGTATTGCGCTGCATATCCGGAATTTTATCGGGCCTGTAGAGAGATTTCTGCTGAACAAAGAAGAAGAGCAGGCATTCCGTTATACACGGGAGCTGCTGATGAAATCCCTGCTTCCCGAGCTCTCGGACTACCTGAAGGAAACGATGGCTATTGAGGTCAGTGAGATTTTTTATGATTGGGGTATACATAACGCTTCCGGGATGATTGTTGCCCTCCTCAAAAACGAAGGGGTGGTTGGCGAGGATTACGCCGGACGTGATGAGGTTCATGCCCAGATCAACGAAGTAAGCCGAAAAGTACAGAAGGAACCTGTATTTACCGACTCCTGGTGGTTGGGACCCCGTATTCTGATCATCAAGCGCGAAGGCATTCTGATTCCTTTGGAGAAGGAACTGATCGGCCTCGGCTACGAGAATACACTCAAAACAACCAAACGAAAAATGGAAAAACGCTATCTGGAAGACACCACCACGATTGCACCGATGCTGCGCAAGGAGCTTTCGGATATTTATGTGGACTGGGACTTTGATAAGGATACAAGTGTGATCGCATATACGTTTCACTAAACTATATATTGGGCGGAAATGAGTCGGACATGAGAATGAGCCGAACATGAGCCGAAGAAGGGGGATAGGTCCCTTTCTTCGGCTTTTTCATTTTTATAACAATGGTAAACAGTAACTTTTTTGGGGGGAATTCGGCAAATGGAGGAGTATCAGCAGAGCGTGCTATATGTGGAAGATAATGAGCTGAATATGGTGTTAATGCATCATATCTTCAAAAAACATCTGCCCTCCGTATTGCTGCTGAAAGCTGAAACAGCTGAACTTGGACTGGAGATTGCATCCTACAGGGTGCCGGATCTGATTATTATGGACATTGGCTTACCCGGTATGAACGGATATGAAGCGATGGACACGCTGAAGTCAGATGAGAGTACACGCCATATACCTGTAATGGCTATCAGTGCATTTGCACAACGTTCGGATATTGAACAAGCCAAGGCAACTGGCTTTGCTGCTTACATTACTAAACCGTTCCAGGTTAAAGTCTTTACACACATCGTAAAAGAACTTCTAGCCGGAGACCCGTATACTCCATAGGGCGGGAATAACGAATATTATCCAAGGTGGAGAACTGGGGAGAACTCTGTCTGATAGCCGGTTTGTCAGTAAAAAGAAGTGACACGCTATACAGTTACTTTTTCTGGAGTAAAGTGGTGTTTTTTTCCTGATATAAGCATTTGACTTTCGCCCGTAGATGCAAGATATTATTATTACAGATTTTAATTAATTGAATGAATTTTAATACTCCACAAATGGGCGGTGGATCAGATGGTTAGACAGCTTCCAGAAGCGTATTCCCCTTTCGGGCAGACGGATCAGGCGGGTATTGCCGGAGCAGCCTTTCTCTCTATTGAGCAAAAATGGACAAGCGTCAGTCCTGAAATAACCTCAATGCTGGGGTATACGGAAAAACAACTGCTGGGGCATGATTTTAGAGAGCTTTTATGCAGGGATTTTGTTGAATTATATACCGGGAAGATGGGGGCTCTGAAAGAAAGCGGGGTTCCCTTTTTTGAAAGCGGAATCGGGATGGTTCATGCGCTTGGCCAGGTGGTTCCGCTGCTTCTGCATACAATGCTTATCAGCGACCCCTCCACAGGGGCTGCGCTATATTACATGATTCATCTGAAAAAGCAGCAAGATGAGGCAATGGTGCCGGACGGCAATGTTTCCGGGGATGAGCTGTACAAGCTGATTGCGGTCAATATCCGGGACATCGTGTATTATGCTACTCCCGATCAGATCTGCCGGTATTGTTCACCTGCGGTCCGGGAAGTGCTGGGTTATGAACCCGAACAGCTGACCGGCCGTAATATAAGCAGTCTTATTCATCCGGATGATCTGGATGTAGTGAACGGTCTTCGCGGCCGGTCAGCCGGGGAGCTGCCAAGGATACAGCTGCGGGTTCTTCATGCTGACGGGCGTTATGTCTGGATGGAATTTACGCTGCGCGTCCTTGAGGATCAGGCAGCGTCCGGGATACTGGCTGTAGGCCGGGATATCACTGAACGCAAAAATGTTGAACAGAAGCTGCAGGAATCAATCGAGCGTTACACTTCACTCAAAAAATATAACCATGATGCGATTATTTCACTGGATCTTCGCGGTAACATCATTAATGGCAACGAGCAGGCCTGCCAGCTGACCGGCTACACCATTCCTGAGCTGGCCGGGATGAGTGCAGCCATCATTATCGGGGAGCAGCAGCTGGATGAGGTGCTGCGCTATAACGGAGTTAATGGTGCGAGGGAGCAGAATCTTGATCTTATCTGGCATAAGGACGGCCACAGTGTCGAAGTACTGATTTCCATTGCCCCGATCATCATTAATAAAGCCAAGGTAGGATTCTATATTATTGTTAAGGATATTACTGAACAGAAGAAGCTGCTGATTGCCAAGGAGACGGCGGAGAATACGAACCGGGCCAAAGGTGAATTCCTGGCCATGATGAGCCATGAAATCCGCACCCCGATGAACGGTGTGCTCGGGATGACGGATCTGCTGCTTGACATCAGCGAGCCTGGCTCTGCGCAGCGGGAATATCTGGAGATCATCCGGCAAAGCGGCGACACCCTTCTGAGTATCATTAACGATATTCTGGATTTCTCCAAGAATGAAGCAGGCAAAACGGCGCTGCATGAGCAGCCTTTTGTGCTTAAGGACAGTGTAGACTCTGTGCTTGAGCTGCTCCTCCGCAAAGCCGAGGTCAAAGGACTGAGCATGACCGTCCGTATTGATCCTGATGTACCCGTTACCGTTATAGGAGACAGTGAGCGGCTCAAGCAGGTGCTGCTTAATCTGGTAGGTAACGCAGTGAAGTTCACCTATAGCGGAGGCGTAGCGGTCAAAGTCTCTCTGCTTGAACGGCAGGAGGGGCAGGTCAGGCTGCACTTCAGTGTTGCCGATACCGGAATTGGCATCCCTGAGGATTCCCGGAACCGGCTGTTCGAGCCGTTTGTCCAATTGGATCATACGGGCCGGCGGCATGAAGGTACAGGCCTCGGACTGGCGATTGCCAAGCAGCTTGTCGAACTGATGGGAGGATCTATCCGTTTGAATACCAGCGTGCAGCAGGGGGCGGAGTTTGAATTCACGATCAGGCTCAGGCTGCCAGACAGCCCGCCGGGTGAGCAGGGCAGCATATTGCCTGCGGCTTCAGGGCAGCCTAGCCGGAGTCTGCGGATTCTGGTCGCCGAGGACAATGAGATTAACCAGATTGTGCTCCGCAAAATTTTGGAGAAGCGCGGCTTCGCTGTAGATGTTGTGGCTGACGGTCTGAAGGCTGTACAGCTGGCTACGGACACAGAATACGATCTGGTCTTTATGGACGTGCAGATGCCGGGAATGAACGGGCTGGAAGCTACCCGGATTATCAGACAGTCGCTGGACCCGGAGCAGCAGCCGGTAATTATAGCGGTTACGGCCAATGCGCTTAAGGGCGACCGTGAGCATTGCCTGGAGGCCGGAATGGATGAATATATCAGCAAACCGCTGCGGAGTGAAGCTGTTACGAACCTGATCGGCAAGTTTTTCAATGAGTCGGGGAGAGTAAGGTTTCCGCGTGACCGGGAATAGCAGGCAATAAAGGTTCTATATTTGGACAAGAATGAAGCAAAAGATATTTTATCGCAATAAAGCTGCAAAACGGTGCAATAAGCCCTTGCGTCACATACGCTTTTTGATTAAGATAGCAGAAACCGGCGCCATATACAGCGTTGGAATATCAATTAAAGACTATGACGAAGAGAGTAAGTACTATATACCGATCTTAACAGGGAAGGTGTGCCGGAGACTGAGAGCACCCTCAGGAGACGTTTAGTACCGAAGTTCACTTCCGAGTCGGCCCCTGAAGTATCTGCTGCAGCATTTATGCGTAGGTGGGTCCGCGCCCCGCGTTAACGGGTGTAAGACAGAGTGTAGTTCAGGCTGGGGAAAGGGTAATTCCATTCTTCTGCTTTTAATTTTGGACTGATCTCTAAATAAGGGTGGTACCACGGCTCCTCGTCCCTTGCGGCGGGGGGCCTTTTTGCGTTCATAAATATACTGATTATCTAAGAGGGAGTGAGAGGGAAATGACAAATGTGGAATTGGATGAACTGAGAGCACGCCTGGATGAGATTAACGGACAGCTGCTGGAGCTGATCTCGGAGCGTGCGCAGGTTGTACAGGAGATTGGTGTTGTAAAAGAAAAGCAGGGCGTGCCGAAGTTTGATCCGGAACGGGAAAAAGCGATGCTGGAGAAGCTTGTAGCGAGCAACAAGGGACCTTTCACCGCGGGAACGATCCGCAGCCTCTTCAAACAGATTTTCGCTGCTTCTCTGGATTTGCAGTCTGCTGAACATAAGAAAAGCCTGCTGGTCAGCCGCAAAAGCCACAAGGAAGACACAGTTATCGTCCTGCCGGGCGATGTTGCGATTGGCGGCCTGTCCTCGGTAATGGTTGCAGGACCTTGCTCGGTCGAAAGCGAGCTGCAGACCCGAACGGTTGCAGCTGCCCTGCAAAAGGCCGGAATTAAAGTAATGCGCGGCGGCGCCTTCAAGCCCCGGACTTCACCGTATGACTTCCAGGGGCTCGGGATGGACGGACTCCGCATCCTTCGCGAAGCAGCCGATGAATATGGCCTGCTGACCATCAGTGAAATCGTTGATCCGGCCCATCTGGAGCCTGCGCTGGACTATGTGGATATTATCCAGATCGGCGCGCGCAACATGCAGAACTTCGAGCTGCTGAAGGCGGCGGGGGAGCTGAACAAGCCGGTGCTGCTGAAGCGGGGCCTTGCTGCAACGATGGAGGAATTCCTGCATGCGGCTGAATATATCATGTCGCGCGGCAACACGCAGGTCATGCTGATCGAACGCGGAATCCGCACTTACGAGAAATGGACGCGGAATACGCTGGATATTTCGGCCGTTCCGATTCTCAAGCAGGAGAGCCATCTGCCGGTGCTGGTGGATGTTACACACTCTACCGGACGCAAGGATATCCTGATCCCTTGTGCCAAGGCTGCACTTGCCGCCGGTGCCGACGGTATAATGGTCGAGGTTCATCCCGATCCGGCCACAGCGCTTTCCGATGCGGCGCAGCAGCTGAACATTGAGGAATTCAACACCTTCTACAGTGAGGTTAAGGCTTCCGGGCTGTTCCGTCAAAATTAAATGGCTCGTATTCCCGAGAAAATAGCAGTAATGAAGAGAATTATTTAGAATTAAACGCTTACAAGTGCATAAGTAACTTTTGTGGAGAGTAGGGCATTTCCGGTACAATTAGGAACATTGGCGTTGCACCGGACGAGGACATCTGGGGGATGTCCTCATAACCTTAACAGACACAGGAGGAAACAGCATTTTGAAGCAAAATCAATTGAATAACGGCTGGTTATCCAACACCAGAAGTGATGTCTTGTCAGGCATGACGGTGGCTATAGCGCTGATCCCGGAAGCGATCGCGTTCTCGATTCTGGCCGGAGTCAGCCCGATGGTCGGCCTCTACGCCTCCTTCTGCATTGCAGTTGTTACTGCATTAGCGGGAGGACGGCCGGGGATGATCTCGGCAGCGACAGGAGCCATGGCTCTGCTCGTCGGCAGTCTTGTGCTGAATCACGGGATCGAGTACCTGTTCGCAGCGACGATTCTCTGCGGAATTATTCAGATTCTGATGGGGATGCTGAAGCTGGGGCGGTTCATCACCTTCCTGCCGCAGCCGGTAATGACCGGCTTTGTCAACGCGCTGGCTATTCTGATCTTCATGGCCCAGCTGGTGCATTTTAAAGGACAGGGCTGGGTGATGTATGCCCTGGTGGCCTTGACGCTGGTGATTATCTATACTGTTCCGCGTTTCACCAAGGCGGTGCCGTCAGCGCTTGTGGCTATCATAATTGTATCGGTGCTTAGCATTGTGCTTGATCTTGATGTGAAGCGTGTAGGGGATATGGGCGAGATTACATCGGCTCTGCCGTTTTTTCATCTTCCGCAGCTGCCGCTCACACTGGACATGCTGCTGACTATTCTGCCATATTCATTGTCTCTTGCCGTTGTCGGCCTGCTTGAGTCACTGATGACAGCTACACTGATCGATGATATTACAGGTACTCCGAGTGATAAGAACCGTGAAGCCAAAGGACAGGGTCTGGCGAACATCGTTACCGGCTTCTTCGGCGGTATGGCAGGCTGTGCAATGATCGGCCAGTCCATGGTTAATATGAAATCGGGCGGACGGACCCGCCTGTCCACCTTTGTATCCGGGGTGTTCCTGCTGATCCTTATTCTTGTGCTCGGCGATGTGGTCAAGCAGATCCCGATGGGTGCTCTGGTCGGTGTCATGATCATGGTCTGCATCAGCACCTTTGAATGGAGCTCACTGACATCACTGATCCGCGTTCCGCGGGCGGATGCCCTGGTGATGATCGTGACCGTGGTGACAGTGGTTGCTACGGATAACTTGTCGATCGGCGTGCTGTTCGGCGTGCTGCTTAGCGCTTTGTCCTTTGCCTGGAAAATAGCCTCGATCAGCTTGCACGTGCATACCACCGGGGATACATCCACGTACACCGTTAACGGACAGCTGTTCTTCGGGACGACAAGCCATTTTGTCCAGGAGTTTAATTATGACGGCGATCCCGGGCAGATTATCATTGATTTTTCTCATTCGCATGTCTGGGATCAGTCAGCCGCCGCAGCCATTGCCAAGGTAACCGGCAGATACGGGGCGCTTGGCAAAAAAGTAACCATTACCGGCTTGAACGAACAAAGCACACAGCTCGTAAACCGCATCGGACCCGGCTTGACCGGAGGACATGCTTAACAGTGTTAATAATATACGGAATCACAGCCTTCTCTGCGGAGAGGGCTGTTTTTTTGTATGGTTAGAACAGTTTTGCATTTGATTTCCGTTTCTACCCGCGCTGGTGTGGAGTGGATGGACGAAATGAAGGGCAAGAGAGCCCTTCATTCCGGCTCGGGGGGCCGAATATACGAAATGAAAGGCATAAATGCCTCTAATTTCGCCTCGCGGAGCCGAATGGACGAAATGAAGGGCATAAATGCCTTTGATTTCGGCTCGCGGAGCCGAATGGACGAAATGAAAGGCACAAATGCCTCTGATTTCGGCTTGCGGAGCCGAATGGGCGAAATGAAGGGCACAAATGCCTCTGATTTCGGCTCACGGAGCCGAATGGGCGAAATGAAGGGCACAAATGCCTCTGATTTCGGCTTGTGGAGCCGAATGGGCGAAATGAAGGGCACAAATGCCTCTGATTTCGGCTCGCGGAGCCGAATGGACGAAATGAAGAGCACAAATGCCTCTGATTTCGGCTCACGGAGCCGAATGGACGAAATGAAAGGCACAAATGCCTTTGAAAACAGCTGCAGCCGCAAATGCAACAACATTGTAGTCGTAAGGCATCTATACCGTTACCTTTGCCAGCCGGAGGATGATTATACTTTTATGTAGTAATTCCAGCAAATAAGAGGTGTCCTCTGATGAACACTATGATCATTCCAAAAGCTGCAGCATTGCTAGCCGTACTGCTCGTGCTCAGCTCAGGCTGCGGATTTACCGGCGGCAGCAATAATCCACAACAGTCTCCAGTTGTAGAGTCTAATAACACGGCTCCGTTAACCTCCCTTGATACCCCCGCGTCCGTTCCCGGCGATGTATCGTCCACTCCCGCTACTAATTCAGCCATACCCGCAGCTCCGGAGCAGCCAACAGTAACCACACCTATCCCGCTCCCGGGCGATACGCTGCCGGAGGCTTTAATCGCACTGGATTGGCAGGAAGTGAAGCAGCTCCCGCCGGCTGAAGCCTGGACTGGCATTCCCGCTGATGCAATGACGGTTTCAGTGCAGCGGCTGAAGAACTTAGGCGGAGCCGCGATTACTTTCTATACCCGTCCGGGAGATGAGGACTTTGTGTATGCTGATCTCAGGATCTCATCAGTGCATTACAGACTCGGCCCGGCTGGTACTTACAATTACCGTAAACCAGAGGATCTGGGGGCAGCAGTAGTTAGCCTTTTTAACGGAAAAGCTTTAAAAATCACCGGAGGTCTAGGTGCTAACTCAACACTCAGCAATTATTACACGATAGATGAGGCCCGAGTTCCAACAGGAATTCTGCGGGTGGACACGGGACATACCAATGAAGCTGATGTTGACCGGAACGGAAGTGCTGAGGTAGTGTCAGCCCATGGTACGCCGATGACCGCCTATGTGTACCGCTGGCATGATGGGCATGCTGAGGAAGCTTATATAAACGATGCGCTGCAGGCAGACTCCGTGGTGCTGAGGGATGATCTGATTTATGAAGCTGCGGATTTGGGCAATCCGGAAGTGAAAGAGTACCAGCTTACACCGGAAGGATTAAAGCTGAGGAACTCTTATTAGCTGTACAAAAGAGAGCCTTGCCGCCGGAGTTACCGGGGCAAGGCTCTTTTAAATAACTTCAGCCGCAGGCTTGTCCGCCGTGCTGAATCAGTATTGATATAACATGGTAGGAATCTGCCAGCCGGCGCCTACAGACCAGAAAATCAAATAATCCCCGCGCTGAATCCGCCCATCCTCCACACCGCGCTGGAAAGCGATGAACGGGCTGCTGGTCGCTGTATAGCCGAACTCGCCGCCGACATACATGAACTTTTCGGCCTCTGCCTCCAGGCCAAGAGCTTCCCGGATCAGCTCGATGTTCTTCAGTGAAAACTGTGACAGGCAGAACGCGGAAATATCCCCGGCAGCAAGGCCGTTGCGGTCCAGCAGTTCCTTAATGTCATTAACTGCTGCATCCACGCATACTGAACCGTCAAAAGGATTCCAGCGGAGCTTGATATCATCCGGCGTTATGCCCTCGCGGTAAATACCCGATAGCCCGCAGGAAGGAAAAGTAATACTCTCCCAGATTCCGGAGTCGGTATAATACAACGAATCCCTGAAGCCTGATGCTTCCGGGGTCCGCTCCAGAATGACTGCTGCAGCGGCATCGCCGAAGTTGGGGTATGTAATCTCATCGTCTGTCCTGCAGTTAATGGAGCTGTAGTCGCTGCCGACAATCAGTGCGTATCGGATACTGCGGTTAGCCTTCATATAACGGCTGGCCTGTTCGACGGCGGTTACCATCCCTGCACAGTTGGCATTGGAATCCAGTGTGATGGCACGGTGCTTGCCGCCGAGCCGGTGATGCAGCAGCAGGGCATTGGTCGGATATGTATACTCCGGTGTCTGCGAGGCGAATACAATCATATCAAGGTCTTCACCCTGCAGCCCGGCACCGGCCAGTACCTTTTGTGCTGCCTCATAGCCCATCGTTAAAGCATTTTCATGCTCGTTATTAATAATATACCTCTGCTCACGGCCCATCACTTCCAGAAACCTCTTGATATCCTTGCCGAGAGCGGCGAAGTGCTTCAAGTAATAATTATTGTCTACCACATGCTGCGGATGATAATAAGCGGCATTGCGAATTCTGATATTGTCTCCGGTATGTTCCATGAGCTTCACCTATACTTCTATAATTTCGTAATTTTCCAGATTGGTGCTGCGGGCTACCCGGCTGAGCTGCATTTTGAGGATCGGACTCTTGGTGATGGTAAAGACCACTTTCTTGAAGCCGGACTGCTGATACAAAAGATAGCACTGCTCCAGCATAGGAAGCACATCAGGAGTAGAGACATTCAGCCTGGTGCAATCCAGCACAATATCGTACTCAGCAGGATCGAACTTGCTCACAATCTGATTGTATTCCTGGATAAAACGTCCGGCATCCTCCTCCGACATTGTTCCTTCGACTTGTACATTTAGAATAGAATCTGCGGAATTTGTTGCAAAATTAAAGCTTCCCATCTGCCAACATCTCCTTATCACAAAATAAATGTTAAAAAAAGGAATTCATTATCACTTATCACGAATTTATTATAACGATTGCCGCTCTTTTGAAAAGGGATATTTTTCATATTTAACCTTTTTATTTTTTAAAATTAATAAAAAGGATGCTTTCCTTATAGCGATTTGCGGCCGGAGATGCGGTCCGGCTTTGCCGTTCTGCTTTCCAAAGCAGGCTACTATTGGTATGATTACAAGGTGTGAGAACATCTACAACTATGGAGGAATTAACTATGAGTGAGAACACAATATCCCGGATTATAGATCATACGCTGCTTAAAGCGGATGCCCGTAAGGAAGATATCATCAAGCTGGCGGAAGAGGCCAAAACCTACACATTCGCTTCCGTCTGCGTTAACCCGGCATGGGTGGCAGTAGCCCACGAAGTACTGAAGGATACCCCCGAGGTCAAAGTATGTACCGTAATCGGCTTCCCGCTGGGAGCATCTACTCCGGAGACAAAGGCTTTTGAAACAACCAATGCCATTGCAAACGGTGCAGGTGAAGTGGATATGGTCATCAACATCGGCGCTTTGAAGGACGGGGACGACGAACTGGTGCGGCGTGATATTGCAGCGGTTGTTGAGGCGGCACGCGGCAAAGCGCTTACTAAAGTGATTATCGAGACCTGTCTTCTGAGCGAAGAGGAAAAGGTACGTGCCTGCAAGCTTGCAGTAGAAGCCGGAGCAGACTTTGTTAAAACTTCGACCGGATTCTCCACAGGCGGAGCAACAAAAGAAGATATCGCACTGATGCGTGCAACCGTAGGCCCTGACATCGGCGTAAAAGCTTCCGGCGGCGTACGCAGCAGCGAAGACGCGCTGATCATGATCGGCGCTGGCGCAACCCGGATCGGAACAAGCGGCGGGGTAGCCATTGCCAAAGGCGAGCAGAGCCAGAGCAGCTACTAAAAGACTTATTTTTTAGCAGCAGGACAAGCAGGGGAACATTATTAATATGTGTTCTCCTGCTTTTTTGCATATTGGGAAGTTAAATTTGGCGGGACAGGGGGGAGACGGGTGGCAGAGAAGTTAGTTTTTCCGGCGCTGGAAACGGAGCGGTTATACATACGGGTATTAAAAGAAAGCGATGCTGCAGCAGTCTTCCGGCATTTTGCGGACGAAGCGGTTACGCGCTATATGGACATTCCTCCATGCAGGGATATGGCAGAGGCGTCAGAGATTATCCGGTTTCACACTGAGGATTCCGGCTGCCGCTGGGGACTTTTTGACAAGGCAACCGGGCAGCTGGCAGGAACCTGCGGCTATCACTGCTGGGTAAAGGAAGCGCAGTCCAGGGCAGAAATCGGCTATGATCTGTCCAGCACCTGGTGGAGCCGGGGACTGATGACAGAAGCCATTACTCCGGTTATCCGCTGGGGCTTCGAACAAATGAAGCTTGACCTGATCGAAGCAACCATTGATCCGGCAAATGAGCGCTCAGCCCGGCTGCTGGAACGTTTGGGCTTTCAGCGCAAGAAGGAGCTTGTGGACGGACTGGTGTATTACTTCTTGCCGAAGCTGTTGCCAGGAGAGTAGCTGGAGTTTCCCAGGCGGATTATACGGAGGGGGCGGGTACGGGCAGAGCAGCCATACAGCCCCACTAGTCTCTCTCTGGCGCAACAGCGGTCCGAAGTTCAAATATTCTCTAGAGTCACGATTATGTCTGAATTGCTTTATTTTGAAAAATGAATCAACAAGAGATGTAAGCGTGTACTTTTCTGCTGATTTAGGCTAATCTGGATTGAAGCATATGGATAAAAAGGCTGGCTATATAAATATAATAAAACTTACCGGATTAATATGTTTTTTTGCTTCCCAAATAACATCATTTGTGAGAGAATAGTTACAATTCTTGATTGATAATGTTTGCCATTGATAATAACAGGGGAGGAAATACCAATGTCAGAAGACCGTAAGCTGTCGTTCGAAACTTTGGCTGTTCATGCCGGCCAGGAGATTGACCCTACCACACTATCGCGTGCTGTACCGCTGTATCAGACCACTTCCTATGGCTTCCGGGATGCTGAGCATGCTGCCAACCTGTTTGCCCTGAAGGAATTCGGTAATATTTATACCCGTCTGATGAACCCGACTACCGACGTGTTCGAGCAGCGCATCGCTGCGCTTGAAGGCGGGGCAGGGGCGCTTGCGACAGCTTCCGGCCAGGCGGCTATTTCTTTCTCGATTCTGAATATTGCCGGTGCAGGCGATGAGGTGGTTTCCTCAGCGAGCCTGTATGGCGGAACTTATAATCTGTTCTCAACCACACTGCCTAAGCTGGGAATCAAGGTGAATTTCGTGGACTCGGACAACCCGGAGAACTTCCGCGCTGCCATTACAGATAAAACCAAGGCGCTTTATGCCGAGACGATCGGCAATCCGCAGGGGAACGTACTGGACATTGAAGCAGTCGCAGCGATTGCTCATGAGCACGGTATTCCGCTGATTGTAGACAATACATTCCCAAGCCCGTATCTGCTGCGTCCGATTGAGCACGGTGCAGACATCGTAGTCCATTCGGCTACCAAATTTATCGGCGGACACGGAACCTCAATCGGGGGTATCATCGTTGACGGCGGTAAATTTGACTGGAAGGCAAGCGGTAAATTCCCGGGACTGACCGAACCGGACCCAAGTTACCACGGAGTCGTGTACACAGAAGCGGTAGGGCCGATTGCTTATATTATCAAAGCCCGCGTCCAGCTGCTGCGTGATCTGGGAGCGGCGATTTCACCGTTTAACTCCTGGCTGCTTTTGCAGGGGCTTGAAACGCTGCATCTGCGTCTCGAACGCCACAGCGGGAATGCGCTCAAGGTGGCACAGTACCTGGAAAGTCACGAAGCTGTAGAATGGGTCAGCTATGCCGGTCTCCCGAGCCACCCATCCTATGCCCTTGCACAGAAATATTTACCTAAAGGCCAGGGAGCGATCCTCACCTTTGGTATCAAAGGGGGGACTGCCGCCGGCGTCAAGCTGATCGAGAATGTAAAACTGTTCTCCCACCTTGCTAATGTCGGCGATTCCAAGTCACTGATCATTCACCCTGCGAGTACTACCCATCAGCAGTTGTCCGCTGAAGAGCAGGCGGCTGCAGGTGTTAAACCTGAGCTTCTGCGTCTCTCAATCGGAACAGAGTCGATCGATGATATCCTGTTTGATCTGGAGCAGGCGATTGCTGCAAGCCAGCAGTAAGACAGGAACGCTCTGACCATATGCCTTGAGCCTGAACCGAAATCCCTGTAAAAGATTGCAACTTCAAGTGTCTGCCGCTAACGAGGCAGGTGATAAGATCCAGGTAGCGGAGCCCTTACCATATCTGCCTTTATCCAGCCAATAGTTTGGATGGAGGAGGTGCGGTTGGGGCTTTTTTGCTGTCTCCACTGTTGAGAGCTTAATACGGTCGGATCATGCAGAGCTTTTTTCACAGGATGATTAGCGTTTGCTTCATGTCATGAAATTGCTGTGGGTTGTCTGTAAATTGAGACCGCTTGCATATTTCCGGGCCTACTCCCGTATCTATAAAATGTGGAAATGTTCAATGCCGGAAACAGCACGGACCTGCAGTTCAGATCCGGCAGCAATCCAAAGCCAAAAAAGGTGGGTGCGGTGATGAAGGGTGAACGACAGCAGGATTACAATCGCGATGGTGGGGAACGCCCGTTCAAGTATAGTGCTGCTGACCGGGCGTTAGGAGTTGAGATGAGCCAGGCTGCATCTGTAGCTGCCGCTGCCGCGGAGTTTATCACCGCAGAAAAGCGGGGCAGGGAGGCGGAACCGCCTGCCCGTGCCTATCTGAAACGGACTGGAGACCGCCCGGCCTTTCTAGTGTTGCGCGAGGGACAGGGAGATCGTCTGCTGCGCGATGAGTCAGGCACATTCCCGGCCGGTCCCTGCCTGATCCGCAGTGAGGAATGGCTTCAGACCCCGGAACTGGCCGGATTATATGAATGCTGGCTGTATAGCGAAGATACACTGCAGGCTGAGCGGACTCTGCAGCGCATCTATTACCGGCTGCGTGCTGCCTCTGCAGCTCTGCTGGAATCGGCGGACAGTATCTGGGCCGCCGTCACCCTGCTGCACACGCCGGAGCTGGCGGCCCGGCCTGCCAGGCTGAAGGAGCTGCAGGACGCGCAGCTCGAAGCCCTGTTCGCCGCGCTTGCGGCGAACCAGCGGCTGGGCAGCGACAGCCGCATCGATCTGCTGGCGGCGTACCCCGCCAGCAGGGCCGAATTCGCGGCGCAGCGCGAATTCATCGAGGACGTGGCCGAGCAGACTCTCGGCCACGCTTACGCGGCGGCGTGCAGCATCGGGGCGCGTATCGCCCCCGGTGTGCCGCCCGCCGCCGCGGGGGAAATCGCGCGCATCGCCGATTTCCTGGTGCTGGACGGCGCGGCGGAGCCTGCCGCGCCGGAGGGACCCGCTGCCGCGGACTTCGTCATGGCAGCGGAAGCCGCTCTGGCCGCCGTGCGGCGCGTGAGGCCGGCGGCTGTGGTGCTCGCCGCCGGGGCGCCGGCGGCGGGGGCGCTTGCCGATCTGTACCGGATCGGCATGAGCGGGATCTTTTGCAGCGCCGGCCAGCGGACCGAAGCGCTGCTGCGGGCAGCCTGCCTGACCTGGATGGCCCGGCAGGACAACACAACCGATACAGCCGCCGAAGGATGGCTGTAGTCTTGCAGCTCTAAGTCACGCTCGTGTACCGCGGATGCCCGTTAGTGCAACACAATGAGTAACGTCCGTATACCGTCAATGCTCGTTTAATGAAGTCCAATGAGTAACACACCTGTGCCGCCGATGCCCACTAGCCAGCCCAATGAGTAACGCCCGTGTCCCACCGATGGCATTAATTCGTATGCTCTCAGTCCGGCTATACAATGAAACCAGTGTATTCGTACCCTATCAAGGCGGTATCCTTGCTGAAAAGCGGGATACCGTCTTTTGATGTGCAGAGAATACCGCTGGTGTGTGGAAGTCTAGTGTTGATTGATTGCCCCCTAACATTCTGCAGGAGGAAGCCGGGCAAGCTAAGCGGAAAAATGACAACTAATGTCGGGCTAAGCAACAGTTGAAGAAAACTAGTTGTAAAAACGTCACTTCATTCAGCAGTATTCACTCTAAAACAGGTTCATGGACCAATATAAGTGTTGTTTTTCCAACTAATGATCGAAAAAACTAAGAAATGATGAAATTAGATGACGAAAATCCACTTAGATGCCGGTGCCGCCCCGGTCCCAGTCAAATTTCCCAAAATGCGCTCTCGAAATACAGGTTCTTCCCTTGGTAGAATCTCTGGCATCCCTTTTCTCATCTTACTTCATGGTCGTAGCGAGCTCCGGTTTGTCTAACCAACTTTCCGGCAATATTTAATTAGGCGCGTTCCGGGGTTTACTTTCGCGGATAAAGTGGTATATTATAGCTATAAGTTGCACTGAGGAAATATATTTGCAGTAGTACAAAAATGATTATCATTCTCATTTACGATGCTGTCCCGGCTAAGCCGGGGCAGCATGTGTCATTTTAGGGGCTTTAATAATGGCTCTCATTCTCAGTAAGGCTGAAATATGAAAGAAGGGATAACCAGCGCCAGCACTCATCCATCAGCACCTATAACCCGGCCGGCCAATATCAAGCTTCATCCCTCAATACATTCAGGAAGGTGATTACTATGCAAGCAACATCCAAACAACTCCCCAAATCGGCAGCCCGTCAGGGTAGCGGGCAGCAGCCCCGGGCGCCTAAGCCGCGGCGTTTTGATCCGGTGGCTATGTTAAGCAATCCGGAAATGCAGGCTGCGCTCGGCAGCGGTCTGCTAATGCTCATTGCCTGGGCAGCCAGCGGCTGGTCAGAGGTACTGTCCGTAGGACTCTATGTAATTTCATACACAGTAGGCGGCTGGATCAAGGCCAAGGAGGGCGTGGAGACGCTGGTCAAAGAGCGCGATCTTGACGTCAATCTGCTGATGATCGCCGCCGCCTTAGGTGCAGCAGCGATTGGTTACTGGAATGAAGGCGCGATGCTGATCTTTATTTTTGCCATGAGCGGAGCGCTGGAAAGCTATACCATGGAACGTAGTAAAAAGGATATCTCCGCGCTGATGGCGCTCAAGCCGGCAACGGCGATCCGCATTGAGCAGGGGGAGATGAGCGAGGTGCCGATTGACCAGCTGGCAGTAAGCGATCTGCTGCTGGTCCGTCCGGGTGAACTGATCCCGGCGGACGGCAAGGTGTGCCGCGGTGAGTCATCAGTCAATCAGGCGTCCATTACCGGCGAATCACTGCCGGTTGAGAAGGCGGCCGGCAGCGAGGTGTTCGCGGGCACGGTTAACGGGGAAGGCCCGTTGTATATCGAGGTTACGACTGCTGCTGAGAATACGCTTTTTTCCAAGATCATCCGGATGGTCGAGGAAGCAGAGACAGAGGTCCCGGATTCACAGCGGTTCATTAAACGCCTGGAGTCTGTTTATGCCCGGGTGATCGTTATCGCCACTGCCGCACTAATTATTCTGCCGCCGTTTGTGCTGGACTGGAGCTGGAGTGATACCTTTTATAAAGCGATGGTGTTCCTTGTGGTTGCCTCTCCGTGCGCCCTCGTCTCGTCGATCATGCCGGCCATGCTGTCGGCGATTTCCAAAAGCGCACGCAAAGGCATTTTGTTCAAAGGCGGAGTTCATCTGGAAAATATGGCTAAGGTGCAGGTGGTCGCTTTTGACAAAACAGGTACGCTGACTGAAGGTGTGCTGCAGGTTACTGACCTGATTGCCGGTGAAGGCTACAGCCGCAAGGCGCTGCTGGCAGTCTGTGCTTCGATCGAACAGCTGTCACGCCATCCGCTGGCGGAAGCAGTTGTCCGTCTGGCTGAGGAGGAGCAGGTTGAGCTGCTTGCTGCTGAGGAAAGCAAGTCCGTAACCGGCTGGGGAATTGAAGGCCGGATTAATGGCACAAGGTGGCGGATAGGCAGATCGGATGTACTGGATAAACAGCCGGCAGCCGAAACCGATAGCTATTCACAGTGGTTTGCACTCCGGGAGCAACTGGAGAGTGAAGGCAAAACCGTTTCACTGATTCTGGAAGAGGAGCGGATTGCCGGGATGATCGCTTTGCAGGATACGGTGCGTCCGCAGGCGGCAGCCGCAGTGCGTAAATTGCAGCAGCTCGGAGTTAAAGTGGCGATGCTCACGGGTGACCGGAAGGCGGCAGCAGGCGTGATGGCGGGCAAAACGGGAGTAGATCTGGTATTTGCCGGGCTTTTGCCGGAGGATAAGGTTACCCGGATTAAAGAGCTGCGTGAGCAATACGGGCAGGTTGTCATGGTTGGCGACGGCGTTAATGATGCTCCTGCACTCGCGACGGCAACAGTGGGCATCGGGATGGGAATGAAGGGCAGCGGGGCTGCACTGGAGATCGCCGACGTCGTATTGATGAATGACAATATTGAAGAGATTGCTTCAACTATTGAGCTGGCCCGCCGGACGCAGCGGATTGTAAAGCAGAATATGATTTTTGCGGTGACGGTGATTGCTTCGCTGATGCTGAGCAACTTTTTACAGGGGATTGCCCTTCCGTTCGGCGTAGTCGGCCATGAAGGCAGTACAATCCTGGTCATTCTGAACGGTCTGAGACTGCTGAGATAATGAAGCGGCCGCGGCCGCTTGGCCTGTTCTGCAAAATAAGTTGTTTGAAATTGAATTGTTCACAAAAAAGGACCATTCGCACGAGTCTGGCATATTGACATATTCCCTTGAGATGATCATAATAAATACTACATTATAATTATTTTAATCTAGCAATTACAGATCCGGCGCTCAGCCGTCCATCTCAAGGAGGATATCATTATGTACAAATCCATTATCGTTGGTACCGGACCGGCCGGACTGACTGCTGCTATTTATCTGGCCCGTGCCAACCTGAATCCACTGGTTATTGAAGGCCCGCAGCCGGGTGGACAGCTTACCACTACAACTGAAATTGAGAATTTTCCGGGCTTTCCTGAAGGTATTATGGGGCCGGAACTTATGGATAATATGCGTCAGCAGGCTGAGCGCTTCGGTGCGAAGTTTATTACAGGCTGGGTGAACAGCGTGGAGCTGGGTGACCGCCCGTTCAAGCTGCATGTGGAAGGAATGGGTGAGCTGGTAACAGATACCCTGATCATTTCCACAGGTGCAACAGCTAAATATCTCGGCATTCCGGGTGAGCAGGACAATATCGGACGTGGTGTCAGCACATGTGCTACATGTGACGGATTCTTTTTCCGCGGAAAAGAAATCGTTGTGGTCGGAGGCGGAGATTCCGCGCTTGAGGAAGCAGGCTTCCTGACCCGTTTTGCGTCGAAAGTAACCCTGGTACACCGCCGTGAAGAGCTTCGCGGTTCCAAGATTATGCAGGAGCGTGTACGCGACAACAACAAAGTAACCTGGGGGCTGAACCGCACTCCGCTGGAAGTGGTAGCCGGCGATAGAGGCGTGAGCGGACTTAAGGTGCTTAACAATGTAACCGGTCAAGAAGAGCTGATTGAAGCAAGCGGCGTATTTGTGGCCATCGGGCACCATCCGAATACTTCTTTCCTCGGCGGACAGATTACTACCGATACTAACGGCTATATCGTGACCAATCCGGGCACTTCCGAAACGAACATTCCAGGCGTCTTCGCTTGCGGCGATGTACAGGATACCCGTTACAGACAGGCAATTACTGCAGCAGGCAGCGGATGTATGGCAGCTATGGACGCCGAGAAATACATCGAAAGCCTGGAGCACAGCGCTGTTATTCTGTAACACTTCCTTTAGTCAAACAGGCACTGCGGTGCTACAATAGAACTAACTTGGAGTATGCTTTCGAAGTGAGTTTTGTACGATGAAATTCAGGAAGCACAGCTCACAAAACTGGAGTATGCTTTCGAAGTGAGTTTTGTACGGTGAAATTCAGGAAGCACAGCTCACAAAACTTTTAAGGAGGAATATTCCATGGAAAATGTAATAGTATATACCTCAACCAATTGTCCGCACTGCCGCCAGGTAAAAAGCTTCCTGAGTGAAAAAGGCGTAGCCTACGAGGAGCGCAACATCGAGCAGAATGATGATTTTGCCCAGCAGGTCTGGGATATGGGAATGAGAGCAGTGCCTGTAACGGTGATCGGCGATTTTAAAATCGTGGGCATGAACAAAACCCAATTCGCTAAAGCACTGGCAACGGTGTAACTACCGGTTGTCCATACTTCATACTGACCGGCCGCTCCCTTAACGGGGGCGGTCTTTGCTTTCGTTATTTTTTTGCTGTAGAAGGGGGGCCGTTTGGCTTGTTAATATGCTTAAGGGATTACTGGAATCAGGATGCGGTCAAAGAACTGCTTGCATTATGCATGGCTGACGGCGCAGAAGCTGCGGAACAGGAGATGAACGGGTATTTTACCGGTGAGTCCAGGGAGCTGTTCGGCTGTTTTGTGAACGGCGAGCTGAGCGGAATTACCGGTCTTCGGCGCGAAAGTGAGCATGCGGTCGAAATCAGGCATATTGCCGTGAAGCCGCAGTGGCAGGGTAAAGGGATCGGCCGGGCGATGATTGAGGAGATCGGCCGGGCGGCGGGCATCGAGACGATTACTGCGGAGACTGATCATGAAGCTGCCGGATTCTACAGAAGCACGGGGTTTGCCGTTACGAGCCTGGGTGAAAAATACCCCGGAGTGGAGCGTTTTGCCTGCGTATTGTCCGTAAACGCGCTGGCGCAGAGCAGAATGTGAGTTCTTTTAACTGGAAACCTGGATCCATTAGATTATCAAGATGATTGGGTTATGTAGTGTAGTATTATATTTACCAGTTCCTCTAAATCATCCACTATAGCATCAGCATCAGGAATAGCATTAACCGGCCCATTTCGTTTCCAGACCGCCTTCATTCCAACGTCACGGCTTGCCCGTATATCGTTATCAGGATGATCTCCAACAAAGAGAGCTTTTTCGGCGGTTACTCCAAGTTTAGCGAGTGCACGATTGAAAATAGCTTTATCAGGCTTCCGCAGTCCTTCCCATTCAGATATTAGTACCTCGTCAAATAGATGTTCAATGTGTAAGGCCTTGAAATTATCATATTGAAATTGGCCAAAACCGTTTGAGACCAAGGCTAACTTTATGTCTTGTCTCTTTAATGCGGTAAGCATTTTTAGAAGGTTCGGAAAACCTGTACAATGCTTATGAAAGTTCTTTATGTAGTCATTTAAAAGTAATGCCCAGTCGATGTTTTGAATGGGGAATTCATGTAGAAGCTGTTGATATACTTTATCCTTCCATACGTATCCATGATTATCAAGCTCAATAAAACGTTGAACAAAGATTTCTTCGTCAATGGTTTGAAGCTCCGGGTAACGATGGTATTGATCTCTGACAAATAGTAGTAGTGATGAGTCCCGGTCCAGCAATGTTCCGTCCAAATCAAAAAGAACCGCTGCGATAGTCATTGTTTCTGTGTCTCCTTTGGATTCAATATTTTAAAAGGCCATGCCGTCCCTTCCGGGGCAGCATGGCCTTTTCTCTTGGACCCGCATGAACATCCATCCGGTAATATACGTTAAGCAAACATATGGGTGATCGACATGACAACCTGAAAGACACCGTAGACAGCGGCACCGCTGATAATCAGCATGATGCCTGACTTTTTCTTCGATTGAAACAGGCGCAGTACACCGAGGCTGACTAAGGGAGCGATAATGAGTAGAAGCAGCAGCACAGTGATGAACACCTGCGCCGAAATGTCAGATGTATCAACATAGGTCATAAACTCACTCTCCGTTCAGGGGGAAACCAGTGTGACATATATCACACTTATATGAGTTTAATTATAAAACATTCCTGTTGTTTTTGCTGCCCTCCAGCGGTACTAATTGCGGCAATTTTACGTCAATTTAATTACAGGGTTACGCGGATATTGCCGAGAAAATGCATTACGGCCGAGAACCCCGCGCCGATTACGGTTCCGCGGCTGCCCAGGCGGGAGAAGGTGATCTCCAGCTGCTGCTTGTGGTAAGGCAGCGTGCGCTCAGCGACCACCCGGCGCAGCGGGCCGCCCAGCCAGGGCTCAGCCTCTGATAACGCTCCGCCGATCACAATCAGCTCCGGATTGAAGCTGTTGATCAGGTTGGTGACGCCGATCCCGAGATATTCGCCGATAGAGGCGAAGTGCTGCAGGACATCCTCCTGCCCTGAAATGGCGTGACGGACAAGCTCGCTTGTTGTGCGTGCGGGCAGCGAAAGCTCCGGATTGTCATAGGTCTTCTCGGAGGCGTACAGCTCCCAGCACCCGCGGCTGCCGCAGCTGCAGGGCTTGCCCTGTGCTTCAATTGTCATATGGCCGGTCTCTCCGGCATAGCCGCGCGCACCCTTATACAGCTCCCCGCCGATAATAATCCCCGACCCGATCCCTGATCCCGCACTGATATAGAGCAGATGGCGCACATCTCGTGCCGCACCGAAATTCAGCTCGCCCTGCGCGCCCGCATTCGCTTCATTGTCGATCGTGACCGGCACCTCGAAGCTGCTCTCCAGAATGGCCCGCAGCTCAACCATTTCCCAGCCAAGGTTGGGTGCGAACAGTACAACCCCGTCATCCACCATGCCTGGAACACCCACACCGATTCCTACGATGCCATAGGGGGAGGGGGGCG
Organism: Paenibacillus sp. FSL R7-0345; assembly: GCF_038595055.1. NCBI lineage: Bacteria > Bacillati > Bacillota > Bacilli > Caryophanales > Paenibacillaceae > Paenibacillus > Paenibacillus sp. FSL R7-0345. The sequence goes on along the minus strand of NZ_CP152002.1, from coordinate 6,167,723 downwards.
CCTGAGCGATTAATTCGCTGATCGCACTTTTCATCTGCTCCAGCACATAGGGGAAATCATGTGCAGCCAGCCGGCAGTCGATTTCCTGCAGAACGCCCCCGTCCAGGTCACACAATACAGCGGTCAGCTGTTTCACCCGCAGCTCGATGCCGATGACGCTTCCGGCCGTAGCATTAAAATGCAGGATCAGCGGTTTACGTCCGCCGCTGGACTCGCCGGGTCCGGCTTCGGTAACAAGCTCCTGGGCACACAGCTCGGCGACCAGATTGGAGACGGTAGCTTTATTGAGGCCGGTCATCTCGGATACCTTGGCCCGTGAGACCGGGGCATTCATGCGGATGGTATGCAGAATCAGCGATTTATTGATCTTTTTGACCAGTGCCTGGTCGGCAGTAACTTTCACGCGGTACACTTCCTTTTTTGACAACGTTCTCATTTACATATGACCTTTAGTCTAGTGCGATGTCTGTTAAAAAGCAACAGGCTTTGCAGCAGCGCTCCGGGCGCCGGGCTTCAGAAGCGGACCCTATACTTACGCATAGCTGTTGCCGCAGCCGGGTACTTTATGGACAGGCTGTGCAGTGAAAAAAAGATTTACAAAACTTTGTTTAACCAATATACAAAGTCAAAAAGATATGTTAAGATGATGCTGTAAACGCTTGCGGGCGAAGCAAAATAGAGGAGGATTTTACTAATGGCTTATTTCGAATCAGTGGGCAACATCTCTTACGAGGGCAGCCGTTCCACTAACCCTTTCGCATTCAAATTCTACAATCCTAAAGAAATCGTAGCCGGCAAAACGATGGAAGAGCATCTGAAATTTGCAATGGCATATTGGCATACATTAACAGCAGGCGGTTCCGATCCGTTTGGTGCTGAAACAGCAGTACGCAGCTGGGACAAGCTGAGCGGCCTGGACAAAGCTAAAGCCCGCGCAGAAGCATCCTTTGAATTCATGGAGAAGATGAACCTGCAATACTACTGCTTCCATGATGTGGATATCGCTCCTGAAGGCGCATCGCTGCGTGAATTCTACAGCAACATCGATACAATCGTTGATATTCTGGAACAGGGCATGAAATCCTCCGGCAAGAAATTGCTGTGGAACACAGCCAACATGTTCACCAACCCGCGTTACATGCACGGTGCAGGCTCAACGCCTAACGCTGATGTTTTTGCACATGCAGCAGCACAGGTGAAGAAGGGCCTTGAAGTTGGTAAACGTCTGGGCGCTGACAACTATGTATTCTGGGGCGGCCGTGAAGGCTATGAAGAATTGCTCAATACAGATATGGGTCTTGAGCAGGACAACATTGCCCGCCTGTTCACAATGGCAGTAGACTATGCTAAGGAAATCGGCTTCGAAGGCCAGTTCCTGATCGAGCCTAAGCCGAAAGAGCCTACCAAGCACCAATATGACTTTGATGCGGCAACCTGCATCGCCTTCCTGCAGAAATACAAGCTCGATAAGCACTTCAAGCTGAACCTTGAAGCTAACCATGCTACGCTTGCCGGTCATACTTTTGAGCATGAGCTGCGTGTAGCACGCATCAACGGCATGCTGGGATCCCTTGACGCGAACCAGGGCGATCCGCTGCTGGGCTGGGATACTGATGAATTCCCGGTTAACATCTATGATGCTACACTGACTCTGTATGAAGTACTCAAGAACGACGGTCTCGGCAAAGGCGGAATTAACTTTGACTCCAAAGTACGCCGTCCTTCCTTCGAGCCTGAGGATCTGTTCCTGGCGCACATCGCCGGTATGGACACTTATGCAAAAGGCCTGAAGGTTGCTGCCAAGCTGCTGGAAGACCGCGTATTCGAAGACTTCATCGCTAAGCGTTACAGCAGCTTCAACGAAGGTATCGGCGCTGACATCGTATCCGGCAAAGCTACTCTGGCTTCGCTGGCTGACTACGCGCTGAACAACGAGAATCCGCGTCCGAACCAGTCCGGACGTCAAGAGCTGCTCAGAGCTACTCTGAACCAGTACATCCTGACAGGAGAGTAATTCACCTGCCGGACTTCCGGCGCTGTGCCGGGCGGTTCAACTAACTACTAATGCAACGGGGGTTGCTGAAGAAGGCATTCTTCGGCAGCCCCTTTTCTTGTTTTATTGAAGCAGATATGCTACATATAAATTTTAGGAGGCCAACCATGAAATATGTAATCGGTGTCGATCTCGGAACCAGCGCAGTCAAGACAGTACTCGTTGATCCGCAGGGAAAGGTAGCCTTTGAGCATTCGGAAGCGTATCCGCTGAGCCGGCCGCAGCCGAACTGGAGCGAGCAGAATCCGGAGGACTGGGTGCAGGGAACACTGGTCAGCCTGCGCAGACTGATCGAAACCTCTGGCGTTGATCCGTCAGAGGTAGACGGGCTAAGCTTCTCCGGCCAGATGCACGGGCTGGTGCTGGTGGACAGTGAAGGCAAGGTGCTGCGTCCGGCCATTCTCTGGAATGACACGCGGACTACAGCGCAGTGCCGCAAGATCGAGAAGACGCTGGGCAGTAAGCTGATCGACATCGCCAGAAACAAGGCGCTGGAGGGCTTCACCCTGCCGAAGATTCTCTGGGTTCAGGAGAATGAGCCTGAGGTGCTGGAGCAGGCTCATCAGTTCCTGCTGCCTAAGGATTATGTGCGCTTCCGGCTGACCGGCGATTATGCGATGGATTACTCCGATGCCGCCGGAACCCTGCTGCTGGACGTGGGTGCGAAGCAGTGGAGCGCTGAGATTGCGGAAGCCTTCTCCCTGCCGCTGTCCCTGTGCCCGAGACTGGTGGAATCGTTCGAGCAGACCGGCACACTGCTGCCAGAGATTGCCGAAGCTTCCGGGCTGCTGACTTCGACTAAGGTATTCGCCGGCGGTGCCGACAATGCCTGCGGTGCGCTGGGAGCGGGAATCCTCGGCGAAGGCCGGACCATGTGCAGTATCGGCACTTCCGGTGTTGTGCTGTCCTATGAAACCAACAAGGATCTTAACCTTGAAGGCAAGGTTCATTTCTTCAACCACAGTGAGCAGGATGCCTTCTATATCATGGGAGTAACGCTGGCGGCAGGCCACAGTCTTACCTGGTTCAAAGAAACCTTTGCTGCAGAGAAGAGCTTTGATGAACTCTTGTCCGGCGTACCTTCCATTCCGGCAGGCAGCGGCGGGCTGCTGTTCACCCCTTACATCAGCGGTGAACGTACCCCGCATCCGGATGCCAACATCCGCGGCAGCTTCATCGGCATGGATTCCGGCCATACACTGGCTCATTTTACACGTTCGGTGCTGGAAGGCATTACGTTCTCGCTGCGTGAGTCGATTGAGATCGTGCGTGAATCGGGTAAAGAGATTACGGAGATCATTGCCATTGGCGGCGGCGCGAAGAATGAGGCCTGGCTGCAGATGCAGGCCGATATCTTCAATGCTTCCATTATTAAGCTGGAAAGCGAGCAGGGTCCGGCTATGGGCGCGGCTATGCTGGCAGCCTACGGCAGCGGCTGGTTCACTTCGCTGAGTGAATGTGCCGAAGCCTTCATCCGTCCTGCTGAAGTATTTAAACCGAATGAAGATGAGGTTGCGGTCTATGACGGACTGTTCGCTCTTTACCAGGAAGTATACGGGCAGACCCGCGGTTTGAATGACAAGCTGGCGGCATACCGCAAGTAACAGCTGATAATCACTTGAAGTTTCCGGAGAGGGCGTTTTTGTCCAAATATAAGAATTTATATGTTCTACGTTATCAATAATCTTATATTTCTCGCAGAAACGGTTGCCGCCCTCTTTGAAGGGCGGCAAAGCCGTTTCTGCCTGTTTTCGGATTTTTGTGTTAAGGGGGGCTGAGAACTGATGATAAAGGTGCTGATTGTGGATGATGAGCCCAAGCTGAGGGAAGGGCTGCGCAGCCTGATCCCCTGGGAGGATGAAGGCTATACTGTTGTAGCGACAGCGGCGAACGGATTCGAAGCGATTGAGAAGTATAACACGTTTGCTCCCAAGCTGGTTGTCGCCGATATCCGGATGCCGGGAATGGACGGTCTGGAGCTGATCGCAGAGCTGCGCAGGCAGAACGCGAAATGTCATGTGCTGATTCTCAGCGGCTATGCCGACTTTGAATATGCCAAGCGGGCCATTTCAAACCGCATTGACGGGTACCTGCTGAAGCCGGTAGATGAAGATGAGCTGATCTCCTATCTGCGGGAAATGCGTGTGACAATCGGCCAGGAGGAGATGCTGAGCGTCCTGCAAAATGTGGTGGAGGAGAACAGCCATGAGGCCTGGCTGCGCGGCCTGCTCCAGCCCGGACCCGGGGACATCAGTCCCTTGGATGCGGCTGGCAAGCTTAAGCTTCAGGGCAGCAGCGAAGTTGTACTGCTCAAGCTGCTGAAGCCTGCAAAGGGCGGGGAAGAGAAAGAGGAACGGGTCCGCAGTGAACTGGAGCGGCACTGGCAGCCTGAGGAGGCGGAGTTTTTCAGCCTGCCGCCCTATGCCGGCCTGCTGCTGAAGGAGCCGCTTCAGAGTGATACTGCCCGCACAGCACTGTGGCAGGAGCTGAACCGGGTTATCTCCAGAGAGGGGCTGGACTTCTATGCCGCAACCGGAGGCGCTGCTGCAGGTCCGGAGCAGATTGCGGCTTCGTACACAGCAGCCAGGGAGGTGCTGGACCAGGCTTTTTTCGGACGCAGGGAGATTCTGGCCTGCGGCTTCATGGAGCATTGGGCTGCGGCGGCGGATCAGCCTGCGTCTGAACCGGGGGAGCTGGACGACACTGAACGTGATGTGGAGATGGAACTGCTGCTGGCGGTTGAGACAGGCAGTACAGAAATCCTATCATCACTGGTGAAGCAGATGATCGGCAAGCTGGTTGAAGCCAGGCATGATGAGGTCTACATTAAGGATAATCTGATCCGGGTGATCAGCAGCACCATTGCCCGGCTGGAGGCGGCGAATCCGGAGGTGCGCGCGCTGATCAGCGGGAATACCTCACCGGCCGGCGAAGTGTATAACAGCTTTTATCTGAGCGATATTCACCGGATGGTCGCGGACTATCTGGAGAAGCTGGCAGGGCAGCTGAACAGCGGCGGACGGGGCGATGAAATCAAGCGGATTACGGATCTGATCCAGCGCCGCTATAATGAGAACCTGAAGCTGGGGATGCTGGCGCAGATTTTTAATTATAACAGTGCTTATCTGGGCAAAATGTTCAAAAATCAGATCGGTGAGCATTTCAATACGTATCTCGACAAGGTGCGGATTGAGAAGGCGAAGCAGTTTCTTGCACAGGGTATGAAGGTGTATGAGGTAGCTGAACGGGTCGGTTATATGAATGCTGATTATTTTAACGCAAAATTCCGCAAATATGTCGGTGTATCACCAAGCGCCTTCCGCAAGGAGCAGTGAGCTGCCGCGGGGCTTGCCGAACGTGAAGCACAGGTTTATGATAGACGGGCTGTTCCCCATCCGCAGCGGATGAGCGGGGCAGCCTGTTTGACATATCCGGGGGAGGAAAAAGATGAAACAGCTTGTAGGCCTTATTAATAATTTGAAGCTGAAGTATAAGCTGATGTTGTTTTATGTGGTTGTCGTGATGATTCCGGTGCTGATTATCGGGATTACCCTGATCAGTTATTTCCGGAATGCCGCTTTGGAACGGGCCATTGACCAGGCGACCAATAACGTGGAAAAAATAAAAAGCCAGATGTCCAGCAAGCTCCGCGTGCCTACGGATATTTCCAACCTGCTGTTTTTTGACGAAACGCTTGAAGTGCTTGTTAACACGAAGTACCCGAGTATTCTGGAGCTGACGAAAGCATACATGGAGTATACCGATTTTCAGGCTTACATGTTCCAGTACCGGGAAATTGCCAATATCCGTTTTTTTATCGACAATCCGACACTGGTTAACAATCTCGCCTTCACTCCGCTGACTCCGGAGACCAAAGAGAGACCCTGGTTTAAAAAGGTGATGGAGACCAAAGGCATTTACTGGCTCTATATCGATGACAAAGAGGATTTCCTCAGCATGACCAAGGGGAGCATTAACAAACTTAGCCTGATCCGGCAGGTATCTTACCCTGAATACAACAGCATCGGTGTTATTATGGTTCAGGTAAATCAGGATGAATTGAACAATATGCTGTCCCAGGAGCCGTTTGAGACGATTATAACTGACGAGCAGGGATACGTTGTGGCGGCTAAAAATCCCCATCTGGTCGGCACCACGCTGGATTCCTTTGATATTGGCGTTAATCTGGAGAGCCAGACGGAAAAGGTCATTCAGACTCAGGTCAAAGGAAATGATTCCTATGTGATTCTGGATGAGATGAACCCGGAGCTGAGCATCAGCAAGCTGAAGATTATCTCGGTTTTTGAAACCAAAAGCATTCTCAGTGATGCCAATAAGGTCAGCGTACTCGGGCTGCTGATTATCAGCGGTGTGCTGCTTGTTGCGCTGGTGATGGTATATATTATCTCGCTGCTTACGACCAACCGTCTGCTCCGGCTCAGCCGCCAGCTGAATCAGGTAGCACTGGGTAATCTGGGTATCGTTTCCCACATCGACGGTACGGACGAAATCGGCCAGCTCTCGCGCCAGTTCAATTATATGGTATCGAGTATCAATCAGCTGATCAGCCAGGTGATTGAATCCAACGAGAAAAACAGCAGGCTGGAGATTGCCCAGCGGGAGATCAAGCTGAAAATGATGGCCAGCCAGATTCATCCGCATTTTCTGTTTAATGCCCTGGAGTCAATCCGTATGAACGCCCATCTCAAAGGGGAAAAGGAAATTGCCAACATTGTCCGGCTGCTCGGCAAGCTGATGCGCAAAAATCTTGAGGTCGGCAGGGAACGGGCACCGCTCAAGGAAGAGATTGAAATGATCCGCTCTTATCTGGAGATTCAGAAGTTCCGGTATGAGGACCGGCTGATGTATGAGATTAACTTTGACGCGAAGGCAGCAGAGGTGCTGATTCCGCCGCTGATCATCCAGCCGCTGGTCGAAAATTCAGTGGTGCACGGGCTGGAAAATAAAGAGGGGACTGTGCATGTTCATGTGAGCGTGACGATGGAGGAGCAGGAAATCAAGGTCCGGGTAACCGATGACGGCATCGGAATGTCGGAGAAGCGCCTTGCCGAGCTGCAGGAGGTCATTGCTAAAGCTGAAGAAGAAGAACGGGGCCGGATCGGGATGCGCAATGTTCATCAGAGGCTGGTGCTGTATTACGGGGAGCGGCATGGCCTGAGGATTGTCAGCGAAGCAGGAAGAGGAACGGAAATATCCTTTACCCTCCCCAATGATAGCGATTACAAAGAGTAGTTCCCCGGCTGCTGTCCCAATGTCTAATTTGTATATGATTTTAGATAAAATATGTCGGGTATTCGCTTACATTTCGGTACGGTATGATATGAATATAAAAACGAAGGGGGAATAATGATCGTGAAAGCGCTCACTGAAAACGGTGTTACAGCAAATGAAAGCGTAACCCCCCACCCACCTGCGAAGCGGAAAAATAGTGGATTTTGGAGAAGTGTACTGCAGCAAAAGTACTTGTACCTAATGTCTATTCCATTCGTAATCTGGGCTTTTATCTTCAGCTACCTGCCCTTATGGGGATGGATAATGGCCTTTCAGAATTATAAGCCTGCCAAATCCTTTGGCGAGCAGAAATGGGTCGGATTGGACAACTTCAAAGAGCTGTTCCAGGATGAACGCTTCTACCTCGTACTAAGAAATACACTGGCAATGAGTATTCTCGGATTGATCGTCGGCTTCGTGGTTCCTATCCTGTTCGCGGTCTTTCTCAATGAGCTGCGCGGGAGTGTATTCAAGAGAACGGTTCAGACCGTATCCTACCTGCCTCACTTTGTATCCTGGGTTGTTGTCGGCGGGATTGTCTACAAGACCCTCTCCATCGACGGAGGGATCGTGAACGACTTGCTGCTCTGGCTGAATGTTATCGATGAGCCGATTCAGTTCATGGCCCAAGGGAAGTATTTCTGGGGAATTGTAACGGGAGCCGACATCTGGAAAGAAACCGGCTGGAATGCGATCATCTATCTGGCAGCGATTACAGGTATCGACAAAGAGCTGTATGAAGCGGCAAAAGTGGACGGTGCAGGAAGAGTCAAGCAGATGTTCAATATTACGTTACCTGGTATCCGTTCAACCGTTATGGTCCTGCTCATTATGAACATCGGCCACCTGGTCGGTATCGGCTTTGAAAAGCAATTCCAGCTGCAGAACAACCTGGTTACCGATTATTCGGAAGTGCTGGATTTGTATGCGCTTAAATACGGTATTCAAATTATGCGGTTCTCCTATGGTACTGCGATAAGCATGTTCACCTCCGTAGTCAGTGTAATCCTGCTGTTTACAGCTAACGGTCTTATGAAGAAATTTACTAAAGAAAGCATCATGTAAGGAGGGGATTTACGGATGGCAAGCAAAGCTTTTCAAATGACAAAGTCAGAACGTGCATTCGATATATTCCTGTACGTGTTTCTTACCCTGATAATGATTGTAACGTTATATCCCTTCCTCAACGTGCTGGCGATTTCTTTTAATGAATCTACAGACACTGTCCGCGGGGGCATCTATATCTGGCCGAGAGCCTGGACACTTGAGAACTACGAGCGGATATTCAGCTATACCGGCCTGATTCAAGGCTTTAAGATTTCGCTTCTGCGTACCCTTTCAGGTACATTGCTCGGTTTGATCAGTGCTTCCATGCTGGCCTTTACGCTCAGCCGTCCGGAATTCAGAGCCAGAAAATTTATCTCCACATTCCTGGCCCTGACGATGTATTTCTCCGGCGGTATGGTGCCGATGTATATTCTGATGAAGGACTTGAACCTGATCGGCACGTTCTGGATTTATGTCCTGCCGGGAATGGTCTCCGCCTTCAACGTATTCATCATCCGCTCCTTTATGGACGGGCTGCCGTTTGCCCTGCAGGAATCTGCGAAGCTGGACGGCGCGAATGACTTTATGATTTTTTACAAGATCATCCTGCCGCTCTGTAAGCCGGTACTTGCCACCATCGCGCTCTTCCTGGCCGTAGGACAATGGAATGAATGGTTCACAACCTATCTGTACAACGGTAATAAACCTGAGCTTACAACACTGCAGTATGAGCTGATGAAGGTGCTTGCTTCGACCAACCAGGGCAGCGGCATGGTAAATGCCAACGATATGGCCCGGCAGATGGCGCAAATCTCACCTGAATCGATCAAGATGGCTATCACAATTGTAGTTACTGTACCAATTCTCGTAGTGTATCCGTTCCTGCAAAAGTATTTTGTCGGCGGTATGACACTGGGTGCTGTAAAAGCTTAATGGGTTTGGTTTCCCGGTAACCGGGAGCGTATATGCCAGGCGGACATCTGCCGGATTGCGCTCCCCCCCAAGCTTCACCCGCTTAGCAGAATTTATTATTATATTGATTTTGCAAGCGCTAACAACGGTATACTCAGGTTAAGCCTGATATGCATAATAAGAACATACAAAATTTTTGAGGGGGATAACAAATGAAAAGCAAAGGCATTAAAACTGCTTTTACACTCATGCTTTTGAGCTCTATGCTGATCGCAGGCTGTGGCGGCAACAACAACGCTGCCAACAATACTGCCAATAATACGCCGGCTGATACCGGTAACAACACAGAAACAAACCAGGCTGCAGATGAAGCAATGGATACAAGCCCTTTTACAATCTCATTCTTCGGCGGGGATGCAAGTCCGAACTGGAACAATATGCAGGATGATGTAGGTAAAGTGATCACTGAAAAGACCGGTGTAACGATTGATGCTGAATTTGATGTCGGCAGCGGCGGCGGCGACCAGAAGATTCCTATGATGGCTGCCAGCGGCGAGGTACCTGATCTGATCTTTGCAAAAGGTAATCTGAGCACCCTGGTGGATGCCGGCCTGATTATCGATTTGACCGAGCTGATTGATAAATATGCTCCGAACCTCAAAAAGGTATACGGCGAAAACATGAACCGTCTGAAATACAGCCTGGATGACCAGAGCATCTATCAGATTCCTACCAACATGGGTGTAGGCCAGTCCTCCTTTGATGCTACAGGCGGATTCGAGATTCAGCACCGTGTTCTGAAAGAGCTGGGCTATCCTGAAGTGAAAACACTCGCAGATTATGAAAAAGTATTGAAGGATTACGTAGCTCTGCATCCGGAAACAGACGGCCAGCCGACTATTCCATTGACACTGAATGCCGATGACTGGAAGATCATGATCACGGTTACAAACCCTGCCTTCATAACAACTGGTGCACCGGATGACGGTGAATACTTTGTAGATCCGGAAACTTATGAAGCAAAGCTTCACTACAAACGTCCTGAAGAAAAAGAATATTTCCGTTGGTTGAACGGGATGTACAACCAAGGCTTGCTGGATAAAGATACATTTGTACAGAAAGACGACCAATACAAAGCTAAAGTGGCGAGCGGCCGCGTACTCGGCCTGATCTCCCAGGAATGGGAATATGCTGACGGTGAAAATGCTCTGAAGGCAGCCGGCAAAGATGAGTACACTTATGCTCACTTCCCAGTAACCATGGGCGAAGAGTATAAAGATCACTCCTTCATGCAGACTGGTATCGACGGCTACGGCCTGGCAATCACAACTGCAGCTAAAGACCCTGTCCGCATCATCAAATGGCTGGACTGGATGTCCTCCGATGAAGGCCAGATCCTGAGAAGCTGGGGTGTAGAAGGCAAGCACTACACTGTAAATGCAGAAGGCAAACGTGAAGTTCCGGCTGAGATTTCCGACAGAAAAGCTAACGATGTTGCTAACTTCCAGAAAGAAACAGGTATCGGCCAGTATCTGATCTTCGGCGCACGTTATGGCGACGGAGTGAAGGATTCTACTGACAACTATTACACTGCAACCTTCCCTGATGAAATTGTAGCTGCTTACTCCGATGCTGAGAAAGAATCACTCGCGGCTTATAAAGCTACAACCTGGAAAGATCTGTTCCCTAAAGAAGATGAATTCCCTGTGAAGGAAACCGGCGCGCTTTACAACCTGCCAGTTCCAACTGACGGCCAGTATCAAGTAATCTACAAGAAAACTCAAGATATCATCCGCAAACGTATTCCGGAAGCAATCCTGTCCAAACCGGCTGACTTCGACAAGGTATACGATTCATTCCTTGCCGAGCTGGACAAAGCAGGCGCTGAGGATATGGAAGCACAATTCACTGAGCTCGTGAAAAAGAGAGTATCCCTGTGGACAGGCAAAGAATTTTAAGCCAAAGTAACTACTGTAATAAAGCAGCAAGGACCCGGTGTTTGTCCGGGTCTTTTGCTGTATATTGCACCTATACGGAAGACGGGAGAGGGTGAGGGCCGTGAAACAGGAGCAGGCATGGAAGTTAAAATACAAGCAGCCGGCAGCAGTGTGGGAAGAGGCTTTGCCGCTTGGTAACGGGCATATGGGCGCAATGGTCTTCGGCGGTACCGCTGAGGAACGGTTCCAGTTAAATGAAGATACCCTATGGTCCGGATTTCCCCGGGATACGAACAACTACGAGGCGCTCCGCTATCTGAAAAAGGCGCGTGAGCTGGTGGCAGCGGGTAACTATACCGGGGCGGAACAGCTTGTTAACAGCCGGATGCTCGGCGTAAACTGCCAGGCGTATATGCCGCTTGGCGATCTGCTGCTGAAGCAGCCGGATGCGGAGAGCTGTGCGGAATACAGCCGGGAGCTGGATCTGGACAGCGGAGTGTCTACCGTGTCCTTCCGGACAGAGGCTGGCCGGTATACCCGCGAATCCTTGATCAGTGCGCCTGATGGCGTGATGGTTGTCCGGCTTTCGAGCGAGGCTGGCAGCGGCCTGGACCTGGAGCTGAGCCTTTCGAGCCCGCTCAAGCATACGGTGAAGCAGCAGGGAGCAGCTTCACTGGTGCTGGAAGGCCGTTGCCCGACGCATATTGCCGACAATTATCACCGGGATCACCCTTACGCCATTCAATATGAGGACGGACTGGGTATCGCTTTCGCACTGCATATGCAGGTCATTGCTACAGGCGGCAGCCTTGAAGCAGCAGATGGACGGCTGATTATTTCAGGTGCAGACCAGGTGCAGCTGATATTGGCCGCTGCAACGGACTATGAGCAGGTGAAGAGCCGGACGGCACATTTGAAGAGCAGCAGCGGTGCAGGCCCGGCTGGGCTGCTAAGCCCGGGAGAGAGCTGCGAACAGCGGCTGGCGGCGGCTGCCGCTGTACCGTACGAAGTGCTCAAGCAGCGGCATACCGCCGACCATCAGGCACTATTCCGCCGGCTGGAGCTTGACCTCGGGTGGAGCGAGGCGGCTGAGCTGCCAACAGATGAGCGGCTGGCTGCATATAAGGACGGCGGGGAAGACCCGGCGCTGGAAGCGCTGCTCTTCCAGTACGGCCGCTATCTGCTGATCGGCAGCTCGCGTCCCGGCTCGCAGGCCGCCAATCTGCAGGGGATCTGGAATGAGCATGTTACCCCGCCGTGGAACAGCAATTATACGACTAATATCAATACGCAGATGAATTACTGGCTGGCCGAGGTCGGCAATCTGAGCGAGCTTCACGGGCCGCTGATGGATCTGATCAGCGAGCTGAGTGAGACAGGAGCCAGAACGGCCGCGGTCCATTACGGAGCGCGCGGCTGGACAGCCCACCACAATGTGGACCTGTGGCGGAGCTCTGTGCCGTCCGGCGGCGATGCCAGCTGGGCGTTCTGGCCGATGGGCGGCGTGTGGCTGAGCCGCCATCTCTGGGAGCATTACGCGTATAACCCTGATCCTGCCTTTCTGCAGGAGACGGCCTATCCGCTGATGAAGGGTGCAGCGCTGTTCGCGCTGGACTGGCTGGTCGAAGGGCCGGACGGCCTGCTTGTGACCAGTCCGTCAACCTCGCCGGAGAACCGTTTTGTAACCGCAGAAGGGGAACCCTGCAGTGTCTCGATGGGCTCGGCGATGGATATGAGCCTGATCCGGGAGCTGTTCGGGCATTGCCTGGAAGCTGCGCAGCTTCTGGATACGGATAAGGCTTTCCGCCAGCAGCTGGAGCAGACGCTGCCGCGCCTGGCCCCGCTTGTCATCACTGCGGACGGGCGTGTGCAGGAGTGGTTCGAGGATTTCCCTGAAGCAGAACCGGGGCACCGCCATGTTTCCCATCTGTACGGGCTGTACCCGGGGGAGATGATTAATGAGCAGGATACTCCGGAGCTGGTCGAAGCTTCCCGCCGGACGCTGGAGAAACGGATTGCTTCAGGAGGCGGGCATACCGGCTGGAGCTGTGCCTGGCTGATTAACCTGTACGCCCGGCTGCGGGACGGGGAGGCGGCTCACAGCTTCGTGCGGACACTGCTGACTCGCTCGGCCTACCCTAATCTGTTCGACGCCCATCCGCCGTTCCAGATTGACGGGAACTTCGGCGCGGCTGCCGGGATCGCTGAGATGCTGCTGCAGAGCCATCTGGGCGAGCTTCGCCTGCTGCCGGCTCTGCCGGCGGCATGGAAGGATGGCCGGATCAGCGGAATCAGGGCGCGCGGCGGCTACGAGCTGGAGCTTGTATGGCAGGACCATGCGCTGGTATCGGCGAGCATCACCGCATCCCGTGACGGGGAATGCCGGATCGTCTATGCGCGCGGGCTGAAGATTCAGCTGCCGGACGGCAGCTTGGCCGCAGCGGATCAGCCGCTTCAGGTTAAGAGCGGGGAAGTCTACCGCGTGACTGTTAATGAAGGGTAAAAGAATTACCCGGGATGAAATAGTGTGAGCAGACAACGGCTCCCAGCGCAGAGTAAGCTGCGGGGAGCCATTTTTTTTCGATGAAATAAAGCCGGTGGTAAGCAGCAGTGGGGACTTCGAACTAGATTGAGCAGCTATACAAGCTCCAGGAGCTTCCCCTTTACGACGTCAGTCTGTTCCGAGGTCTTACCCTGGATTGCTGGATCGGTAATGCTTTGATAACTCGTGAGGCGGAGTCGGCTCTCTTTTTGCCGGGTGTATTAGTCATAGCGGTAAACCTCCTTGTATCCATTTTCCTGCATACGTATTATAGCAGTGGTCCAAATTCTGCTGGCAGCAGGGCACTATTCCCTCGTAAAACCTTATCTCACGGACTTTCCGGTCCGATAATAATAGTATATACTTTTAATTTGAGATAAAATGGTAATAGTGCTTCAGGATATAGCATAGCAGGACGAAGCAGTTGAGTTTACTAAGATTCTGGTCGTATAGAAGAACTTTCAGGCATCTACTATAGAGTAGGAGTACAAACTATGCTCTACTGTATGCCACAGCCATTGGAAGGTAGCAGGAGGCAAGGGGGAAAACATGCGAAAGAAACATATGTCGCTGATGAAGGCGTTACTCGGGGGAATGCTGCTGTCTGCAGCTTTGCCGCCGGCGGCGTACTACGGCTGGGGGCAGGTCCATGCGGCTGCTGCATCCGCTTCGCTTCAATCGGTAAGCGAGATGACGCAGAAGCTGACGGGGGCAATGAGCAACCGCCGGGAGACGATCACCTTTAAATATACGGGGAAGACAAACAAGCTGAAGGCACAGGTACAGAGTGCGATTGACCAGGCAATGGCCAGTGATATTTATTTGTATTACATTGTTGACAGCTATGCCTTTTCATATAAACAAAACGGCCAGTCTGCTAATGTGACAGTGCAGGTGAAATACCGGGAGACACAGCAGCAGACCGCTTATGTCAATCAGCAGGTAAAAGCCATTCTCCAGAAAATAATCAAGCCGGGCATGAACAACCACCAGAAAATCAAGGCTATACATGACTGGGTGGTGCTGAACCTGAAATACGATAATTCGTATACTAAATACACTGCTTATGAAGGGCTGACAACCGGCAGCGCCGTATGCCAGGGTTATTCTCTGCTTACCTATAAGCTGCTGCTCGGCGCAGGGATCCCGAATAAAATCGTCGAGGGTACTGCCAAGCCGGCGGGAGGGGCAAGACAATCCCATGCCTGGAATCTTGTTCAGCTGAACGGGCTCTGGTACCATCTGGATACGACTTGGGATGATCCGGTGCCAGGCATCGAAGGAGAAGTCAGCACGGCATACTACATGAGAACGGACTCGCAGATGCGCCGTGACCACAGCTGGACGAAATCTTATCCTGCCGCATCGGTCAGCTATGCCCAGACGCTGTCCGAACTGGTCAGCCGCGGCGGAACGGGAGTACCCGTGTTCAAGCAGCTGCAGGAGCAGCTGAATTACAGCCTGTATGAGGAAAATGAAGTTGTGAGCACAGCCTCAGAGCTGCAGTCGCTGGCGAGAGCCGCTGTTGCTTCCGGCAAGCAATCGCTGCTGTTCCGTTACCGGGGAAGCGAGAAGCTGCTGAAGAATGATCTGCAGACGCTGTATGCACTTGGGCTGGACCAGCTTGCGTACACCAGCTCTGTTTTTGAGAATACCGGTGATCTCAAGGTCTATGTTACCTGGAAATAACAATGGAGGGGCTCTCCCATGCGGTTGCTGTCCTGATGCGAAAGGAACGCAGCAATCAGTTGTTATGTATTGCAAAAGTGCATCAAAACAAATTCCCGTACCGGGTTTACACGGTACGGGAATACAAGTGCAGTTAATTTCCACAACTGCATGCAGATAATTATCCTTTACTTCTTCAGGTTCCAGCTGTCGGCACCATACTTCTCCTCAGCAAGCCGGTTGGCCAGTTCAATTTCGAAGTCAGTCAATGTCCCGGGGATGAGCTCCGTACCCAAATTTTCTGCGAAACCTTGATGAAAGGCTTCCTCCAAATTACGGATAGTCACCGGAGAGTCCCCTTTCCGCCGCAGGCATGAATTAATATCAACCGCTTTGCGCTCAAAAATCTTCTTCATCCGCTGTTTGTCCTCAGAATCGGTGAAGTTCAAGACATTGAACAGAAGATCCGAGTCCAGCTCGAGAAGAATGGAGCCGTGCTGCAGAATGACTCCCTTGGAACGCATTTGAGCGCTTCCCGCGATTTTTCTGCCTTCGACTACAAGCTCGTACTTGGATGGCGCATCGAAGCAAGCCGCCGACATGGGCTTGTTTCCACGCCGGGAATCCTCTACTTGCCAATCTGCCAAGGTAGGTGTCCGGGAAGATTCCAGGCCCGTCATATGTGCATCCAGACCCAGCTTCCGGAAACCGAGCAGCAGCCCCATGCTTAGCACGCGGTATGCCTCCACTACACTTGCCGGAATACCGGGATAGTTCTCCGATACGATGATGCTGTAGGTGAGCTCTTGATCATGAAGCACAGCCCGGCCGCCGGTCGACCGCCGCACAAACCCCAGGCCGTACTCTCGAAGCGCAGTGAAGTCCACTTCCTTGGCGGCATGCTGGAAGCAGCCGATGGACAATGTCGCTGGATTCCATCCATAGAATCGCACCGTGGGCGGGACAAGACCCCGCTCGTGTGCGGTGAGCATCGCTTCGTCGATCGCCATGTTTTCCGCAGGCGTCCGGTTTCCTGTATGTACAAACCTCCACATCGTCATCATATCCCCGCCTCCAGCTTGCCGGCACCGATTTTCGCATCATAATAAAGTGAAGTACCGTCGAGTTTAACTTTGTCTATATCCGCCTTATGCTTGTCTAACCGCATCGCCGGGTACTCCCTTCGTCAGAACTTAAATAACGCCAGCTATCTCTAGACCGGAATCCCTGCTCATTTCTCAAGCACAGCGGCTTCCGTACCCGCAGCAGCCGATTTCGCGCTCTCCGTTTGCTCCCGGGCATGATAGGAGCTGCGGACAAGCGGACCCGCCTCGACATGTGCAAAGCCCAGCGCCAGTCCCTCCCGCTTCAGCTCAGCGAATTCTGACGGTTCATAATAGCGGTCGACCCCAATATGCTTGAGTGTAGGCTGCAAGTACTGACCGATCGTCAGAATGTCACAGCCTGCAGCTCTCAAATCCTTCATCGCTTCGATGATCTCTTCCTTCGTCTCACCCAGCCCGACCATCATGCCGGATTTCGTCGTCTGCTCCGGACGCAGCTCTTTCGCAAGGCGCAGCACAGAAAGAGATCGCTGGTATTTCGCCTTCGCCCGCACTTTGTCCGACAGCCGGCTTACGGTTTCCAGGTTATGATTCAAAACATCCGGCTTCGCCGCCAGTACGAGAGCAAGCCGGTTCACTTCCCCGCCTAAATCCGGGATCAGTACCTCGATGTCCGTCAGTGGATTGCTCTCACGCACCGCTGTAATTGTTGCAGCGAACATCGAAGCTCCGTGATCGTTCAGATCATCCCGGGCAACGGAAGTAATAACGACATGCTTAAGTCCCATCTCCTTGACCGACTGTGCCACATGCCGCGGCTCCTCGAGATCAAGTTCCGTCGGTAAACCCGAGGTAACGGCGCAGAACCGGCAGGCGCGTGTACAAATATTCCCCAGAATCATGAAGGTCGCTGTCCGCTGACTCCAGCATTCATAAATGTTCGGACATTTTGCCTCTTCACAGACCGTGTGAAGCTTGCGGCCGCGCATCATCGAGTTAATCTCTTTATAACCGTCCCCCGTAGTGAGTGATATTTTAAGCCAATCGGGTTTACGTTCTCTTGCCTTCTGCATTGTCAGCCTCCCATATTCAAATGTAATGAATAATTTCTGCTTGCCATGCTGTGAAATCATCGGACATAGGACTGATAGAAGCCTATGCTTATTTTTACCATAGTCTACCGCCTGGCACATGAACAACGCAAGAAATATTCGTAACAATTTTAAGAAAATTTTTTCTGAATCATGACGTCTTGCAGACTGGCTAGACATTCTGTCAGCTGGAGTACAACTGGGAAACATAGAAAGGAATGTAAGCTGAACGATAAACAAAAAAAGGATGCTCCGCGCCACAGAGGCAACGGGGGCATCCTTTTTAATGTAGTAAATAGTTCAGCTGCTGAACGAGGGCTTAATCCGCATGGGTGCTGAGATCGCAATCCTTGAGCGGGATGAGGCGGCTTGGTCTGAACCAGCGGTAGCCGGCCCAGATCAGCAGGAACAGCGGCAGGCTGATATAGGAGACCATTACGCCGTACCAGTCGATGCTGCCGCCGGTGAAAGCGCCCATGTTTTGGCCGAGGACTGCAATCATGCAGAGTGCGAAGGCAAAAAGCGGGCCGAACGGGAACCATTTAGCCCGGTACGGCAGCTCATCCAGTGAATGGCCCTGCTTCACGAAAGCACGGCGGAACCGGTAATGACAGATGGCAATGCCCAGCCAGTTGATAAAGCCGCACATCCCGGAGGCGTTAAGCAGCCAGTTGTACACTGCACCGTCGCCAAAGAACGAGGCGAGGAAGGCAAGCATGCCAACTGCTGTAGTTACCAGCAGGGCGCCGACAGGCACGCCGCGGCGGTTCAGCTTGCCCAGCGCACGCGGCGCCATGCCATCCTTGGCCATCGCGTACAGGACGCGGGTGGAGGCATACATGCCGGAGTTGCCGGCCGACAGCACGGAGCTGAGGATAACGGCATTCATCACAGAAGCGGCGATCGCCAGTCCGGCTTTGTTGAAGACAATGGTGAACGGGCTGACGCCGATGTCGTCGATGCCGCCGCGCAGCAGGTCGGGATTCGTGTAAGGAATCACCATGCCGATGACAAGAATGGCAAAGATGTAGAAGATCATAATCCGCCAGAATACCTGGCGGATTGCGATCGGCACGTTGCGGCGCGGATTCTCGCTCTCGCCGGCGGCGACGCCGACCAGCTCGGTTCCCTGGAAGGAGAAGCCGGCAGCCATGAAGACGCCGACGAAGGCGAAGAAGCCGCCGTGGAACGAGCTGCCGCCGAGCTGGAAGTTGCTGAAGCCGATCCGCTCGCCGCCCATAATACCGAAGATCATCAGCACGCCTACAACTAAGAAGACGATAACGGTGATGATTTTGATGATCGCGAACCAGTATTCCGATTCCCCGTACCCGCGGGAGGAGAGGAAGTTCAGGCCGAACATCAGAACCAGGAACAGCAGGCTCCATAGGGTGGAGGAGCTCTCAGGGAACCAGTACTTGATGATGACGGTGGCCGCAGACAGTTCGGCTGCTATGGTCACCGCCCAGTTGTACCAGAAGTTCCAGCCGATGGCGAAGCCGAAAGCCGGGCTGACAAACCGGGTGCCATAAGTGCTGAAGGAACCGGAGTCCGGCAGATAGGTAGCCAGCTCGCCAAGGCTGGTCATCAGGAAGTACACCATGAGGCCGACCGCAGCATAAGCGAGCAACGCTCCGCCCGGGCCGGAGGAGGCAATCGCGCCGCCGCTGGCCAGGAACAGTCCGGTTCCGATCGAGCCGCCGAGGGCGATCATCGTCAAGTGTCTGGCTTTGAAGGTTTTGCGCAGTGCCGGCTGCTGGTTGTCTTGTGTTGCTTGCATAAAAATGGACACTCCTTCTGAAGGTTCGTGTTTCTGTTCATGAAGGGGAGTGGTATACGAAGCCGCCCTCACACATGAGGGCGGCAAATCCTGTAGGCGCAAAAAAACCGCAGACGGATCTGCGGTTTCCTGAAAATACGGCTCCGCATCATACTCCCTGTTAAGATAGCGCAACACAGTGCAGAATCCGGCAGGCAATTGCGGCCTGCGGTACACTGTGACAGTTCCGTGCCTGTTCGGCAACGGCCCCAGTCAACGGCGCATTTAGGAGCGGCGGCGCTGACTTCGGCGGATATTCCTTTCGGCGGCTTCACAGGCGGCTCTTAACGCCTCTGCACGCTTACTTATAATATTCGCGACCTCTACCTCATCTTAGGTATGATGAGGCTATCTTTATACAATATGAACACAACAGGAATTAGTATAATGCAACACCTAAGACTCACGCAATAACAAAATACGGCAGCTGCGTGTCAGGTACGGCGGCGCTCCGACATTTGCTGCCAGACGGTGCCGGCCGCTTCCTCACCGGAAGCAATCCGCTCCAGCGCCATGCGGGCCTGCAACCCGACCTCGAATTCCGGGTCGTCGGCCGCAGCTGCCAGTGCATCATGAGCTTCGGCGGTGCCGACCTCATAGAGGAAGCGCGCCGCCCGCCAGCGGACGAGCTTGCTGGCATCCGTCAGCGCCGCCGTCATCACCGGCGTCGCTGACGGATCGCCGATGTCGGACAGCGTGTCCCCGGCCGTGCGCCGCACGGCTGGAGCACTGTCTGCCATCGCCTCATAGAGCAGCTCCATCGCCTCCGGCGTGCGGATGTCGCCCAGGTACACGACCGCAAGCCTGCGCAGCTGCAGCTTGGGGTCGTGCAGCGCCTTGCGCAGCTCCGGCAGGAGCTCTGCGCTTGGCGCCAGATCCTCCAGCGCGGCGTAGCGCACGCGCCAGTCGGTATCCTGCAGGTCTCGCAGCAGCTCGGCCTGCTCCTTCTTCTGCCGCTGCTCGACGAACTCGCCGGCGGCCCCGTGCGCGATGGCCTGCTGCACGAGGGAGTCGAGGCGTTCCTGCGGATACGCCGCTTCCAGCTCCTGCTCGACCTCGCGGGCAATGTCCGGCGGCTCGCCGTAGCGCACGCCGTAATCGGAGAGCTTGCGCTCCTTGATCAGCACAGCGCTGGCCACATCGGTCACCGCCTGCGTGAAGCGGCTGGAGAGGGCGATGCGCTCCTCATTCGCGCCGGTCTTCACGCGGATCTGGATCGGGATGCCGCGGAACATCTGGACGAATACCTGCGATTCCCCGAAGTGGGCACCGGCATTCTCATCCTCCAGATTAATCTCCGCGCTCAGGCCGTCAGCGCCAAAGCGGCTCTGCACCTCGCGGAGAATCGCTGCCCAGTCGGCGCTGCCCTTGCGCTCCAGGGCGGCAAAATCAGCGGCGTGGTAGATGCTGGTCACGCCGGAAATACTCAGCATATCCCGCGCCCAGGCAGGGGCGCTGCGCTCACTTTCCGGTGTATACGTCCGGCGTATGCCGGGCTCTAAGCTCTCGTCCAGATGAAGCTTCATCGTATTTGGACTTGGAGTCGGTTCAATAAATGTAATCTTCATACGTTTAGCTCCCCTTTAATCGGTACAGGCACCGTAGTCTTTATCCGCATTTTACATCATAATACGGGCGGAATACAAAACGGGAGCCTGCCCCGGCAGCTTAATCAGGCACAAAAATGGGTAAAATTTGTACTGAATCCTGTTAAGGAGAGATGCCGTTATGGCTAAAATAAGATATAACAATATTGATAATGTCGGTGTGGACAAAACGCTAAAGGAACTGCGCCAGTGGCGCGAGGAGCGCCGGACGAAACAGAAGGACTACACTTACAAAGTACCGAATTATCCGCCGGAGCTGACCTATCTAACGGGAAACCGGCTGGATACGACGATAACCTGGATCGGGCATTCCACCTTTTTCATGCAATATGAGGGTCTGAACATTATTACCGACCCGATCTGGGCGCGCCGGCTCGGATTCGAGAAACGGATCGGCCAGCCGGGGATTCCCCTGAACGAGGTGCCGCCGGTGGATCTGATCCTGATCTCGCATTCCCATTATGATCATCTGCATTTCCCGTCGATACGCAAGCTGTATAAGGCGGCTACCAAAATAGTTGTACCGGCCGGCCTCAAGCGGAAAATGCTCCGCAAGGGCTTTCCGAACTGCTATGAGATGCATTGGTGGGAGGAGCTTATCCTGGGACCGGTCAAGCTGACCTTTGTGCCGACCCAGCACTGGACCCGGCGGACGCCTTTTGATACCAACAGCTCCCACTGGGGCGGGTATGTGCTTCAGCCTGCCGAGCCGGGCAAGCATCCGGAAGGGGGGAAGGACGGGCAGAAGCGCAAGCTGCCGCCGAACCTGTATTTTGCCGGAGACAGCGGCTTCTTTCCGGGCTTCAAAGATATCGGCAGCCGCTTCAAGCTGCATATTGCCCTGATGCCGATCGGTGCCTACGAGCCGGAGTGGTTCATGAGCTCGCAGCATGTGAATCCAGAGGAAGCAGTACAGGCTTTTCTGGATGTAGGTGCGGAAATGATGATTCCGATGCATTTCGGCACCTTCCGGCTGGCCGACGATACGGCGCGGGAGGCACTGGACCGGATGGAGCTGGCCCGCAAGGCCCAGGGGATCAGCCCCGAACGGATACGCACTCTGGGTTATGGAGAGACATTAATTGTGCATCCGGAGGAGCGTTATTCGGGGCAATAAGGGGCCTGCTTAGGGATTTAATGCCAAAACCGCACGAACAACGTGATCTTACGGGCTATTTGCCTTGATTTTATGCTATAATGAGCCGAAACCCTAAAGTGAAAAGGATGGTAATGCTTAATGATTAGCACAAGCGGCGTAACACTCCGCTACGGAAAACGCGCACTTTTTGAAGATGTAAACATAAAATTCACACCAGGAAACTGCTATGGCCTGATCGGGGCGAACGGTGCCGGTAAATCTACTTTTCTGAAAATCCTGTCCGGCGAGATTGAAGCCAATATCGGGGATGTGCATATCACTCCGGGCGAACGTCTGGCAATCCTGAAACAGAACCATTTCGAGTACGATGAATATCAGGTGCTGGAAACGGTAATTATGGGTCACACCCGCCTTTATGAAATTATGAAGGAGAAGGATGCCCTGTACGCCAAAAGCGACTTCACGGAAGCTGACGGCCTGCGCGCCGGTGAGCTTGAAGGTGAATTCGCCGAGCTGAACGGCTGGGATGCCGAGCCGGATGCAGCAGCAATGCTGATCGGCCTGGGCATTATGCGTGAAATGCACGACAAAAAGATGGCCGAACTCAGCGGCAACGAGAAGGTCCGGGTATTGCTTGCTCAAGCCCTGTTCGGCCGTCCGAACAACCTGCTGCTCGATGAGCCTACCAACCACTTGGATCTGGAATCCATCGGCTGGCTGGAGAACTTCCT
Source organism: Paenibacillus sp. FSL R7-0345 (assembly GCF_038595055.1). Taxonomy (NCBI): domain Bacteria; kingdom Bacillati; phylum Bacillota; class Bacilli; order Caryophanales; family Paenibacillaceae; genus Paenibacillus; species Paenibacillus sp. FSL R7-0345. The sequence goes on along the minus strand of NZ_CP152002.1, from coordinate 6,144,861 downwards.
CATGGATTATGAAGGTACTGTTATCGTGGTATCCCATGACCGTCACTTCCTGAACAAGGTCTGCACGCATATTGCGGATATCGACTTCGGCAAAATTCAGATGTATGTCGGCAACTACGACTTCTGGTATGAGTCCAGCCAGCTGGCTCAGACCCTGCAGCGTGATGCCAACAAGAAGAAGGAAGATAAGATCAAGGAGCTGCAGGCGTTTATCCAGCGCTTCTCGGCCAATGCTTCCAAATCCAAGCAGGCGACTTCCCGTAAGAAGCAGCTGGAAAAAATTACACTGGACGATATCCGTCCGTCCAACCGTAAATATCCGTTCCTCAACTTCAAGCCGGAACGCGAAGCCGGTAAGCAGCTGCTTACGGTTACTGGCCTGAGCAAGACAGTTGAAGGTGAGAAAATGCTGGATGAATTCAGCATTGTAGTGAACAAAGGCGACAAGATTGCTTTTGTCGGCCCTTATTCCCAGCCGAAGTCACTGCTGTTTGATATTCTGATGGGCGAGAAGGAAGCCGACAGCGGTGAATACTCATGGGGCGTAACAACTACCCAGGCTTATTTCCCGAAAGACAACTCCAGCTATTTCGACGGTGTGAACCTGAACCTCGTGGAATGGCTGCGCCAGTACTCCAAGGATCAGGATGAAACCTTCCTGCGCGGATTCCTGGGCCGGATGCTGTTTGCCGGTGAAGAAGCGCTGAAGAAGGCAAGCGTGCTGTCCGGGGGAGAAAAGGTCCGCTGTATGCTGGCCAAAATGATGCTGAACGGCGCGAACGTGCTTGTATTCGATGAGCCGACGAACCACTTGGATCTGGAATCGATCACTGCGCTCAATAACGGGCTGATTGATTTTGACGGAACCATTCTCTTTACTTCCCATGACCATCAGTTCATTCAGACCATCGCCAACCGGATTATCGAAATTACGCCTACCGGCGTAATCGACCGCTCGATGAGCTATGATGAGTATCTGGAGAATCCGGAAATTAAGGAACTGCGCCAGCGCATGTATCCAGTCGAAGTATAATGGAATGCATAAAATGAACGGTTGATGTTCATAACACAACGGCTGCGTTATCCCTTGAGGATGACGCAGCCGTTTATGTTACCTTATGAAGTTACACCCCTAAGGACCTAAAGTCCTAGGAGCCGCCGGTGCGGCGGCGCTGATTGTTAGGCTTTTTGTTGTTCTGGCTCTTCAGCGGCTTAGCTGAGCCGGCCTGAAACGACGAGCCCGGTTTGTTTGAATTCTGCTGTTTCTTCTGCTCCAGCTTCTGACGGATGGCATCTGCCAGATTGATCTTCGGCTTTTCGGTATTTTCGCTCATTATGTTACCCCCTTATGAAGCAAGTCCTATTCCTCATTTTAATTGTTTTTAAATCCCGCCACAAGGGCAAGAATAATTCAAGAAATCAATTGCCGGAGCAGGTCGGGCAAACAAATTTAAACAATAGGGAGTGTCAGACGGTGGCCGATATTTATGAGGATATACGCAAAGGTGAACGCGGGGCGATGGTCAGTATTGCCGCCTATCTGGTCTTGTCCGCATTCAAGCTGGTCAGCGGCTATTTATTCGGCTCCAGCGCCCTGCTGGCCGACGGTTTCAACAACCTGACGGATATTGTAGCCTCAGCCGCGGTGCTGGTCGGGCTGCGGATTTCGCGGAAGCCGCCTGATTCCGACCATCCGTACGGGCATTTCCGGGCTGAGACCATAGCCGCCCTGCTGGCGTCCTTTATCATGGCGGTAGTGGGTATACAGGTTATCGTTGAAGCTGTGCGTTCGCTCTTTGAAGGAGCCAAGGCAGTTCCGGAGCTCTGGTCAGCAGCAGTAGCGGTGGTGTGTGCAGCGGCGATGATGGGGGTATATATATATAACAAGAGATTAGCCACGCAGATCAATAATGGTGCCCTGATGGCTGCCGCCAAGGACAATTTCTCCGATGCCATGGTCAGTATCGGTGCGGCAGCGGGGATTGTCGGTGCACAGTTCGGTCTGCCGTGGATCGATTCTGCCGCTGCAGTTGCTGTGGGCCTGCTTATCCTGAAGACAGCCTGGGATATTTTCCGCGATGCCACATACCGGCTGACTGACGGCTTTGAAGAGGCCAGGCTGCTGGATCTGCGCAGTACCATTGCCCGGACTCCGGGAGTAGAGGGGATTAAGGATATCAAAGCCCGGGTTCATGGAAGCTATGTGCTGGTCGATGTCGTTGTGGAGGTCGATGCCGGCATTAGTGTGACAGAAGGCCACCGGATCAGCGACTCCATTGAAGAGGTTATGAGCAGCAGGCATAACATCATGAATGTGCATGTTCATGTCGAACCCAAAAGCTAAGAGAGTTTGCTCCTAATTAGCTGTAATTTCCACCAAATCCAAGGAGAAATCAAGACTATAGACCCGGTACTTACCATAACTTGGCAAGTTTATTTGTGAGAATAGAAGCATGTTCCAATTCCCGCCTGCACCTATAATGAGGGCAGAAAGCAACAATGATAGCGCGCGCCGTTGTTGAATTCTCATCTTTGCATAAGCGGGGGAACGCTATGATAAGATCACATAAACAGCTAACAGCATCGTTATTGGTCTCGGCATCAATTGCATTATCCTGGGGAGTGTTCAGTCCTGAGCAGGCATTCGCCGCACAATCGGCACCATCTGTAACGGCTTCTGCTTCGCTGACAGGCGTTATTCAAGCTTCGGTTCGTCTGCGCACGAGCCCTTCTACAAGCGGCAGTGTGATTAAATATTTAGCTAAAGGCGATCAAGTAGTTATCCTTGAAGAAACCAACAGCTACTGGTATAAAGTCAGAACGGCCTCCGGTGAAGTCGGATATACGAGCTCGGGCGACCAGTACATCAGCGTAGCTTCCGCACCTGCGGTAACACCTGCTGTACAGACGGCTGTTATTCAGGCGAGTGTCCGGCTGCGTGAAACACCATCAACCAGCGGAAAAGTGCTGGGTTATCTGAGTGCAGGTGATCCGGTGGTTATTTTAGAAGAAACCAATAGCTACTGGTACAGAGTACAGACTACCAACGGCACTATCGGCTATACCAGCTCGGCTGATCAGTATATCCGGCTGGACGGGGCGCCGGCTGCGCCGGCACCAGCTCCTACACCGGTTCCTACACCGGCTCCGGCTCCTACGCCAGCACCAACTGCACCGGCTGCACCGGCAAAGTCAGCTGTTATAGACAATGTCATTGCAGCAGGCATGAAATATCTGGGGACACCGTATGAATTCGGCTCCAGCAGAAGTAATACAAGCACCTTTGACTGCTCGGATTTTATCCGCCAAATGTTTAAGGATGCGCTCAATTTAACCTTGCCGGCCGATTCCCGGCAGCAGGGAACCTGGGTGCGTGAAAACAGCACCACAGTTACTGATATTTCCAGTCTGAAACGCGGCGATCTGATGTTCTTCATGGATTATCAGGGCAGCTCGGCTTCTGCCTATGCAGGAGTGGACAGATTTTCAGAACGGATCTCGCATGTGGCAATGTACCTCGGAGACGGGAAAATTCTGCATACGTATTCTGTATCTTCCGGCGGTGTAAGAGTGGATAATCTTAGCTCGTCCTGGACGAACCGGTTCCTTTACGGAGGTTCGGTCATCCGCTGATTATAGTGGAGGATATACGTGCGGAAGCGCTGGCAGTACAAGGTTTGTGACGGGTGAACAAAGACGGGTTGATTGTAGGACTATCTCTTTTGCAGAAATTCTTCTGCTGAGATAGTCCTTTTTTTGTGTTATCGTAAAAAGCAAGACAGCAGCCATAAGACCGGATGGTCATAGGCTGCTGTATATATGCCCTGGCGGGGCATGATCCGGATTCGGCAGATGCAGATATTATGGAGTAATTACGTAGGCGGAAGCAGGAACCTTGATCCATGCTTTGCCCATCCAGGTGTAAATCTCTCTCCATTCGTTGCCCCAGGCATCGGTCATCACAGCGCCGGTTGTATCAATGGTCTGCGCGCTGAGCCAGCCGGCCGGAGTCAAGCTGGATGTGGAGAAATGGAAAGGAGTTGCTTTTGTCAAAATAATCATTGGAGTCGCCGGTTTGATGTCCGCCGGAGTAATTACAGTTTCGAACTGTTCATTGTAAGTGCTTCCAGTAACTGTTGTGGTTCCTTCTGTTGTACCGGTAACTTCTGCCGCTGAAGCCGATGCTGCAATGGATGCCATGAGACCTACTGCTACGGTAAAACTGGCTAATTTTTTCATCTGTAATTCCTCCTAGTGTGGGTTTGGGTTAGCGGATTTTTCCATGTTTGAACTGTGCTAATATGCATGTAAACAAAAAGGGGAGGCAGTGAACCAGCCGTCCAGATAAAACTTTAAAATTCATTTGAGGGCGGGAAAGGCCTATACGATCTGCTGCGGGAATAGGATATTAGTGGCAGAGGACATTTCGTACATAAAAATAATCCGTACATAAAACAACCCGGAGCTCCTTAGCGGAGTTTCCGGGTTTAGCACCATTATGTTATGCAAGGCTCACCGATCTAACATTCAGTAAGTTAATATTCCGGCTGGATATGATTACATTGACCTTCCGCGCTGTCCGGTAAAGAGGGAGACAATGAACAGGATCAGGAAGATAAAGAACAAAACCTTGGCGATACCGACTGCCGCTCCTACGATATTAAAGAATCCGAACACACCGGCGATGAGTGCGATCACCAGCAGAATTACCGACCATTTCAGCATGTGAAGTCATCCTTTCTGTCGGGTGGTGTAGTCCATTTTTAAACGGGCTTTTCCGCTTTGAAACATGAAGGCCCGCTCTGGTCTTTAAGGCGCTTGACAGGCTGTTTCGGGCTTTAGGCGTGAGGGTAACTATGCAGTAACAAGGCAGGGCAAGCCGACATTTTATGACTTGGAAGGGGTTTTTGAAATGATCATTGAACTTAGCGTAGCATTGGTTGCTGTCGCATTCGCCGTACTCGTCTTCTTTTTAATTAAAACATTGAACTCAGCAAAGGAATCCCTCGACAAAGTCAGCCAGACTCTGCAGGAAGTGCAGAAGACAGTAGATGAGCTTACCTACGAGATCAAGACAACCGTAAGGCATGCCAATGATATTACTGCAGATGTGCAGGGTAAAATCCAGAAGATTGATCCTATTGTCGATTCCGTCAAAAATCTCGGCGATGTTATGAACGAGCTGACACTGACTGTCAAGCAGGTTTCAGTTACAGTGATTGAGAAATACCGCAAGTCCCGTGAGCTGAAGCAGAAGGCAGGGGCTGTGTCAATCGATGAGAAGCCGCTGTCTCCGGCAGAAGAACGTACGGTGAAATCCTATGACGCTGCATACGCCAAAGAAGCGCCGGGAAAAATAGGAGTGGCGCTGAAGGGTATAGATGCCGCAGCTGCAATCTGGCAGAAATTCCGTCATTAATCCTTCATTCAGCGTTCAAAATGTAACCTTAAAATCAAAGTCCCATTAACACAGCACCGGTGCACATTATGAAAGGCGGGACGGTCTTATGAACGTCATCATTCTTTTGTTTAGCCTGTTTTCCTCTTATCTTACTCCCTCTGAGCAGCAGCAGGTGCAGGCTCCTGCCCATTTCTTCACAATGCAGCCCGAAGCAGTCCTTGCTTTTGAACAGGGTCTGAGTCTGGACCGTTATATGGACAGCTTTGATTCAATGGCCGGAGCGGCTTTGTATGCGCCTGTGGAAGAACTTCTGCTCACTAAGGGCACACCGCTGAATATTACGCCTGACCCTTGGCAGGAATGTCTGGAATATCAGTATGCCGATATGACAGCAGGTATATGCGATGGGATGGTTACCTACATTCATGTTTCTCCGGCCCAGGCCGGATTATACGGTCTGAAGCTGAATGAGGTTATACTGAACCCGGCTGATGACAATGTGCGTGAATTGCTGGGCTATCCGGATTTTATCGCTGAAGACGGTGATGTTTATATAAGAGGAAATGCAGCGCTTAAGATTTACCGCAATTCAATAACCGGTGAATGGGACGGAATTGATTTATTTGATGCAAATGCTTCCTGAGGTGTTTCATAAGCTGCGGTTAAGGTTAAATAACATACAGTTGTCTTTTCGGGGACAAAATTAACCTCACAATCTAAGCTTAAGGAGCGTGATCTCATGGGTTCAATCGGGGCACAGTCGTATGCCAAGCTTTTGGAGAACGGTGTTCAGGCGATAGAAGAAGTGAACCGTCTGCGCGACAGCGGTTACACCAAGGATAACATTTATGTTATCAGTCATGATCAGGACCGTGAAAACCGCATTGTAGATGCGGCGAACACAAATGAGGTCGGCTTAGGCGAAGAAGGATTGTTTGGCTCTATCGCCAATCTTTTCCGGTCACGCGGAGATGCTTTGCGTTCCAAGATAACAGCACTTGGCTTTAGCGCGGCTGAAGCGGGATTTTATGAGAAAGAACTGGATGCGGGTAAGGTGCTTGTCATTGCCAAGAAATATCCGCAATAATCAGCATTTTCCGGCATGCCGGAACTATAGCGCAATAGCGTAACCTCCATTTCCACTATTTTGTAGTGGGGCTGGAGGTTACTTTGTTGAATACGGAAACAATAACACCCTGTTTTGCCAAATTATAGATTCGTGGAAAGTAACTCTTTAAATATCGTATGATAAGAGGATGGACTAGCAGGGATGTTTACGGAGCTCAAATTATTCGTGTGAGGTGAAGAGGCTTGAAAATATTAATTGTAGATGACAATCCTACCAACGTAATTATAATCCGTGAAATCCTGAAGAAGGAAGATTACAAGAACTTTATAACGGCATCGTCCGCGAAGGAGATGCTGAAGATTCTGGGGATCGCCTCCGGGAATGATACGGCGCGGCCGCGCCATTCGGATGTTGATCTGATTCTGCTTGATATGATGATGCCGGAGATGGATGGAATTGAAGCCTGCCGCGTCGTACAGCAATATGAACATCTGCGTGATATCCCTATTATAATGGTGACTGCGGTAGGAGATTCCAAAAAACTGGCTGAAGCGCTTGATGCAGGAGCCGGCGATTATGTTACGAAACCGATAAATAAGGTTGAACTGATGGCCCGGATCCGTCTGGCGCTGCGTCTGAAGCGGGAGAAGGACTGGCATAACGAACGGGACCAGCGGATAAAGGACGAGCTGAAGCTTGCCGCACTCGTGCAGAATGCGGTGCTGAGCCTGCCGATTATGGAAGAGGCCTTTGAGGTGCATGCCATTTACCAGCCTTCCTTTGAACTGGCCGGCGATCTGTATGCCTGGTTTCCGCTGGGCGAAGGAAGGTATGCCGTAATTCTGCTGGATATGATGGGCCACGGCATCTCCTCTTCACTGTTCTGTATGTTCCTGGCTTCCGTGCTGAAGGATACGGTGACTACCTATGTGGAACCGGAAAAGGTGATCCAGGAGCTGAACCGCCGTTTCAATCAGCTGTACATTGAGAAGCAACTGGTCCAGTATTACTTTACGGCTATCTATATGGTGATCGATACCCGGATGAAGCGCATCGATTATGTGAATGCCGGACATCCGCCGGGGCTGTTTTTCGAGGGAGGAGCCAAAGAGCCTGTACTCCTCGAAAGCAACTGCCACCCTGTAGGCCTGTTTGACCGGATTGACATTCAGCCGCAGAGCCTCAGCTTTGAGGAAGAGGGACATCTGGTGTTGTATACGGACGGGCTGCTCGAAATGGCAGAGGGCGACCAGGAGGACCAGCTTAAATTTATGACCGGACATTTAAACAGAGGGCATGAATGGCATGAGGAAGCGATGCGTGACGTCTTCTTTATAGACGAGCCTGACCTTGAACGCGATGACGATAAATGCCTGGTGTGGATTACACTGGGGAAAGGAACTGAACAGTAATGAAAATAAAAGCCAAGCTGCTGATCGGCTTCAGTGCAATGCTGGCCATTATGCTGGCCTTGACAATGATTGGCTACGATCGGCTGAACTATATGAGCAGTCAGCTTGACAGCTTCCAGGAGAGATACGATAAGGGCCGTGCATCCTCCGGACTGCGCGGCGAAGTCAATGATATGGCCCGCATTTTGACCACGGCAATGCTTAATGCCGATGTAGAGACAATAGAGATTCAGAAAACCGAGATAGACAATAAGATGATAAAAGCAGAAGGATACCGGAAGGCCATTGAGTCTTTCCTTTCCTCTGCCGATGAAATAGAGATGCTGAACCGGATAGAGACTGCTTATGCCGCCTACATGAATTACCAGAACAGGGCGATTGAGATGCTCGAATCCGGCTATTTCCAGAATGCCAACACTTACCGGAACGCTGAGGGACAGGACATCCAGGACGAAGTGCTTAACAGCCTGAATGCACTGTCAGATTATAATGCCAACCGGATGACGCAGGAGAATGCTTCAGCCCAGGCTGCTTATGAAAGATCCATCCAGATGGTAGCCTTGATCATGGCTGTCGGGCTGCTGCTCGGGGTCGGTATTATTCTATGGGTGATTCCGAGCATTACACGCGGCCTTAATGTTGTATCCATGATGATCACCAGCTTTGGCAGCGGGAAGATGCGGGCGATCCGCCGGATCAAGGTTAACTCCAAGGATGAGATTGGCGATGTGGCACGTGTCTTTCAGCGGATGGCTGAGGATATTGAGCAGAAGCAGGAGCTTGAAAAAGCATACACCCAGGCCCAGAGCGACCAGGCTTGGCTTAATGGCAATATTGCGCGTGTGACAGAGCTTCTGCGGGGTGTCAGCTCGCTGGACCGCGTATCACAGACCTTTATCAGTGAGTTCACCCCGGTGCTTGGCGCACAATATGGGGCGCTTTATCTGAAAGACCCTCATAACGCTAAACGGCTTCTGGCCAGTGCCTTCTATGCCGGTGATGCCGAGGACGGCCTCAAGGAGTATTTCGACTTCGGCCAGGGGCTCGTCGGGCAGTGTGCTTCAGATAAAATACCGATTAAGCTGGAAAAGGCGCCTGATCATTATATCAACGTGTCCTCCGGCTTCGGGGACGGGCACCCGGATCATATTTTCATTTATCCTGTATTGTTTGAGGATGAGGTTCTCGGGGTGCTCGAGTTTGCGTCCTTTACACCATTTACAGTTCTGCAGAATGAATTGCTTCATCAATTGGCGGTCAATCTCGGTATTATTCTAAATAATATTAACCGCAGAATGGCGGTTGAAGAGCTCCTGCGCGAATCACAGGCACTGACGGAAGAATTGCAGTGCCAGTCAGAGGAGCTGCAGACCCAGCAGGAAGAGCTGCGCCGTTCCAATGAGAACCTGGAAGAGCAGACGGATGCGCTGAAGCGTTCTGAGGAGCTCCTGCAGCGGCAGCAGGGCGAGCTGGAGCATTTCAATATTGAGCTGGTCGCCAAGACCCGCGCCCTTGAGGAGCAGGTCCAGGAGGTCGAGGAGAAGAAGGATGAAATTGAGCATGCCCGCAGCCAGCTGGAGAAGCAGGCAATGCAGCTTGCTGTTACAGGAAAATACAAATCAGAGTTTCTGGCGAATATGTCCCACGAGCTGCGGACTCCGCTGAACAGTCTGCTTATTCTTTCCCAGCTGCTTACGGAGAATAAAGACGGCAACCTGACAGAGAAACAGATAGAATTCGCCCATACCATTTATATGTCGGGCGCTGACCTGCTGAAGATGATCGATGAAATTCTCGATTTGTCCAAAGTGGATGCCGGCAAGATGGAGCTGAGCTACGAGGATATTCCGCTTACTGAGCTTAAAACGTTCGTGAAACAGAACTTTGCGCCGCAGGCGGCCAAGAAGGGGCTGTCTCTGCGACTTTCCTTTGATGAGCCGCTGCCGGACAGCCTGTACACGGACAGCCACCGGCTCAAGCAGATACTGCGTAATCTGCTGTCCAATGCCTTCAAATTCACGAGCGAAGGCTTCGTGGAATTCTCAATCAGCCGTGCTGAACCAGGCATGCTGCCTGCGTTCCTGCCGGATGAGTTCGAATATGTAGCCATTGCTGTCAAGGACAGCGGTATCGGGATTCCGTCTGATAAGACAGAGGTTGTATTCGAGGCGTTCCAGCAGGTAGATGGGACAACCAGCCGCAAATACGGCGGGACAGGCCTGGGACTATCGATCAGCCGCGAGCTGGCCCGTCTGATGGGCGGAGCGATCGGACTGGAATCGCGGGAAGGACAAGGCAGCGTATTTACTCTTTACCTGCCTGTAAAAGGCCATTACAGTCTCCTTCCGGGAGCCGTGGAAGCGGCGGCAGCCCATGAGGTAGCCGCTTTGGCTGTGGAGGAGCGGCTGACGGCCGGACCTGGAGAGGCCATACCTGTACCGCTTAACCCGGTACAGGTTGAAGATGACCGCGAGGAGCTTACGGCAGAAGATAAGGTCATCCTGATTATTGAGGATGATGACAGCTTCGCCAAAATTCTGCTCGGCATGGCCCGCGGGCGCGGCTTTAAAGGCCTGGTAGCCCTGCAAGGGGATACCGGGCTGCAGATGGCCAAAACCTTCCTGCCTGACGCGATCATCCTGGACATCCAGCTGCCTGTTATGGATGGCTGGTCCATCCTTAGAGAGCTGAAGGGTGCTTCACAGACACGCCATATTCCGGTGCATGTCATCTCGGTTAATGATGAGGTGAAGCAGGGGCTGATGATGGGAGCGATGGCCTATCTGAAGAAGCCGTCCTCCAGACAGGCGCTGGACCGTGCCTTTTCCCAGATTGAGAACTACACGTCCAGTACCTTGAAGCATCTTCTGATTGTTGAGGACGATGAGATCCAGCGGCGCTCTATTATGGAGCTGATCGGTCACGACGATGTTGCCATTACTGCAGTATCCACCGGTGAGGAAGCGCTGAGCGAGCTTCGCAAGCAGCGGTACGATTGCATGGTGCTTGACCTGATGCTGGGCGATATGACCGGCTTTGAGCTGCTGGATCAGATCCGTGATGATGAGGAGCTTAATGATCTGCCGATTATCATTTATACCGGCAAGGATCTGGACAGCAAGGAAGAGACGCGGCTGCGGAAATATGCCGAATCCATTATTATCAAGGATGTCCGTTCACCGGAGCGCCTGCTGGATGAGACCACCCTTTTCCTGCACCGTGTGGAGGCGAATCTGCCGGAGGATAAGCGTAAAATTCTGCAAAAGCTGCACAATAAGGAGGAGCTCTTTGACGGCAAAAAGATACTGCTCGTTGATGACGACATCCGTAACGTCTTTGCCCTCTCAAGCGTGCTTGAAGGATACCAGATGGAAGTGAAGTTCGCGGAGAACGGCCGTGAAGCACTGGATCTGCTGGTTGAGCATAATGATTTCGATCTGGTGCTGATGGATATGATGATGCCGGAAATGGACGGGTATGAAGCGATGCGCCGGATCCGTGAGATGCCGCAGTATCAGAAGCTGCCGATTATTGCGCTCACCGCCAAAGCAATGAAAGAGGACCGGGCCAAGTGTATTGAGGCCGGAGCCTCTGATTATATGAAGAAGCCGATCAGCACAGATCAGCTTCTATCCCTAATGCGTGTATGGCTGTATTCGTAAGCCGATTATTGGGGTAATAGCATTACAGTAAGATCAAAAAAACCAGTCCGGAATACGGAAGTATGCAGGAGAGCAGGGATAACTATGACAGCAATGGAACGCGGATATGATGATCAGGCTGATAATTCGGGAAGCAGGCAGGAGCTGGAGCAGATTGAAATTGAGCTGCTGCTCAGCGGAGTGCACCGCTTATACGGGTATGATTTCAGAAACTATGCGCTGCCTTCGCTGAAGCGGCGGATCTGGCATCATGTTCATGCCGAGAATGTACCCACCATATCCGCGCTACAGGAGAAAGTTCTGCATGACCGGGCCTGCTTTGAACGATTTGTTTACAGCCTTTCTATCCCCGTGACGGAAATGTTCCGTGATCCGGGTCTCTTCCTAACCTTCCGCCAAAAGGTCATTCCGCTGCTGCGGACCTATCCGTACATCAGAATCTGGCATGCCGGCTGTTCAACGGGTGAAGAGGTGTATTCGATGGCAATCCTTCTGCATGAGGAGGGGCTGTATGACAAGGCACGCATTTATGCAACCGATATGAATGCCCGCTCACTGCAGCAAGCCAAAGAAGGAGTATATGAAATCAGCAGGATGAAGCAGTACACCAAGAATTACATGGAGGCGGGCGGCACGCGCGCGTTTTCCGAATACTATACTGCAAAATATAATTCAGTGATCTTCCAGCCGTTTTTACGCAAAAACATTATCTTTGCCGAGCATAATCTGGCGACGGATACTTCCTTTAATGAGTTTAATGTTATCTTTTGCCGAAATGTGATGATATATTTTAACGATGAGCTCCGCGATCATGTGCATGGCTTGTTTTATGAGAGCCTGAGCCGGTTTGGCGTGCTGGTGCTGGGATCCAAAGAATCTATTCATTTCACCAGGTTTAGCGATGGCTACGAGCCCCTGGACAGAGTGGAAAAAATATACCGTAAGAATCAATAACGGGATGGGAGGGGCCTATGGGGGTTCAAGAATCGGTTCATATATTGCTTGTTGACGACCGTCCTGAAAATCTGCTTGCGCTGGAAGCCGTGCTGGAAAGTCAGCATTATAAACTTGTCAAAGCAAATTCCGGAGAAGAAGCGCTGCGGAGTTTATTAAGATATGAGTTTGCTGTAATCGTTCTGGACGTTCAGATGCCAGGCATGGATGGTATTGAAACCGCCAAATTAATCAAGGCCAGAGAGAAGACCAAGGATATCCCCATCATCTTTATCTCGGCTAACAGCAAAGAGGCGGAGCATCTGTTTGCCGGATATTCCGCCGGTGCTATTGACTATATGGTCAAGCCTTTCATCCCGCAGATTCTCAAGTCCAAAATCGAAGGCTTTGTTCATATGTATCTGGCGAATAAAAAACATCAGATGCAGTCCATGCTGCTGCAGCAAAAAACGCAGGAGCTGGAGAAAATAAACGGTGAACTGGTTAAAGCCAAGGAGGCGGCGGAAATTGCCGCAAATGCCAAGACCGAGTTTCTGGCGATGATGAGTCATGAAATCCGTACGCCGATGAATGGCGTCGTAGGCATGATTGACCTGCTGATGGAGACTGATCTGGCTCCGGAGCAAAAGGAATATACAGAAATCATCCGCAAGAGTGCTGATACGCTCATTACCGTAATCAACGACATCCTGGACTTCACTAAGATGGAATCCGGAAAGATGGAGATGGAAGAGCAGCTCTTTGAGCTGCAGGGTACAATCCAGGAAGTATTCAGCCTGTTCTCGGTTGAGGCCGGCAAAAAGAATCTGGAGCTGGCTTATTTCATCGACCAGGATCTGCCTAAGCTGATCTACGGGGATATGGCCCGCCTCCGTCAGGTTCTGATTAATCTGGTGGCCAATGCGGTCAAGTTCACTAACCAGGGCGGCGTCTATCTGGTTGCCTCCAAAGCTTCCGGTACCGATGAGAAGCTAATGGTGGAGTTTACTGTAAAAGACACCGGTATCGGCATCTCCCCTGAAAAATGTGACCGGTTATTCCAGCCTTTCTCCCAGCTGGATTCCTCCATGACCCGGAAGTACGGTGGAACAGGTTTGGGGCTGGCGATCTGTAAATCGCTTGTCGGGATGATGGGCGGCGAGATCCGTGTGGAATCCATGGAGGAGAGAGGGGCAACCTTTGTCTTTACGATTCAGGCGGCGATGCCAGAGGATGAGCTGGCCCGGGGCTTTCAGGTTGAAGAGCCGTATGGGGCGGTGAATCAGGAGCGGACGCACCGCAAGGCGCTTGTGGTCGATGACCATCCCATCAATCAGCGTCTGATGGTCAGCATGCTGGACAAACTGGGCTATAGCGCTGACGTTGCCGAAGATGGAAGCCAGGCGGTAGAGCTGGCAGCAAAGAGCTATTATGAATTTATTTTTATGGATCTGCAGATGCCGGTAATGGATGGTCTTACTGCAACCTCCAGAATCCGTTCTGGCAGCAGTCTGTCAGCACAGAAGGCAGTTATCATCGCTATGACAGCCAATGTCATGGAGGGCATTCAGACCCGCTGTAAAGCCGCAGGAATGGACGGGTACGTCAGTAAACCGCTCAAGCTGAGCAGCATCAAGCAAATTATCAGCCGTTATGAGCCTCATGGAAGTCCACTAATTGAACGAAATGCCTCACTCTTTTAACGGACACCCAGGAATTACCTGATGAAGATTGTCCGTTTTTTGTTTCAACACTATGTCTTTAGGGTTATTGGTAAAGAAAACATTTAATCAGGAGAGATTGTCTATGAATACACATAAAAGCGAAAAATTCCATGCAAAAACCGAAATCGAAGGCAATGTATGTACAGTTTATCTGTTTGGAGAACTTGATTTGTCTGTCGCTCCTGATTTCCGTCTGGTGATGGAGCCGCTTGTGGGAGACACGGGACTAGATCTCGTTATTAATTTGAAAGACCTTAAATACATCGACAGTACAGGCATTGGTATCCTGCTCTCGATTCTCAAGGCCAGACACGGAATGGACGTTAAATTTGCGGTTGAGGAAGTTCCGCCGCAGATTCAGAAGCTGTTTGATATGACTGGTATTTCCAAGTTTTTTGCCTCCCAAGAGAACTCCCACTAGGAAAGGATCGAAATAAGGATGAATGATGACGTGCAAAAAGTAGTTCTTCAGTTACCCGCCAGCGCAGAATATGTCGACATTGTCAGACTAAATTTATACGGGATTGCCTCTAAAATGGGCTTTACCTATGAAGATATTGAAGATATGAAGGTAGCCGTTTCGGAAGCCTGTAATAACTCCGTATTGTATGCTTACGGACAGGAAGACGGGCTTGTCGATGTCATTTTTGAAGTAGGAGCAAGTGCCTTGTCCATTACTGTCAAAGACGAGGGGGAGAGCTTTGACGGAGTGGAATCACCTGAACCGCGCATGACGCTGCATGACAAAGAGCTGAATGATGTTGAGGTTGGCGGACTGGGCTTTTATCTGATGCAGGCACTCATGGATGATGTTAGCGTTGTGAGTGAAGCAGGGAGAGGGACGGTCGTTACCTTGACTAAACGGCTTAATTTCAGCGAGGAGAAAGTATGAATGACAAAGTGACTCCCCCAGAGTCCATGAATGATGCGGTAAGTCTGATCTGGGAATACCAGCAGACCAAAGATAATGAAATTGCCACCCTGCTGATCCGTAAATACGAACCCATGGTCAAGATGGCTGCCGGCAAAATTGCCCGTAACCGTCCGGACTTATATGAAGATCTGTATCAGGTAGGACAAATGGCGCTGATAAGACTGCTTCAGCAATATGACATCAGTCTGGGAATTCCCTTTGAGCCGTATGCGATGAAGAGTATGATCGGCCATATGAAGAATTTCCTGCGGGATAAGTCCTGGTACATACAGGTTCCGAGACGGATTAAAGAGAAGGGGGCTCTCGTCCAGCAGGCCATTGATGAGCTAACCATCAGACTGGAGCGTTCACCTGCTGTCGAAGAAATTGCTCATTATCTTGATCTTACCGTAGAAGAAACAGTGGAGGTATTGGCAGGCAGAGAATGCTACCACTATGTGTCGCTTGATTCGCCGCTGTCGCAGGAGGAAACCGGTGCTACGCTTGGTGAGCTGATCAGCTCGGATGCCAACGACTATGAAACAGTCGAGAAGCGCATGGATCTCCAGCAGGCATTGGGCCAGCTCAAGGAACAGGAGCAGCAGGTACTGCTGCTGGCTTTCCAGGATGGCCAATCCCAGCGGGCGATTGCTCAGAAGCTGGGTGTATCCCAGATGAGCGTATCGCGGATCCAGAAGCGGGCTACGGAGAAGCTTAAACAGATCATGGCGAATTCCTCATATTGATGCATTTGTGGTTAAGCCATATGAATACAATAAGGACATGCCCTATTTCACAGGAAATGGCATGTCCTTATTTGTGTGAATGATCTTGAATATCAGCATAGCAGTTCACCCCGCCAGCAGCCTGGGTATAATAACGCGGGCTGCTGGCGGGGTGAACCAGGATGGACATATCAGCTGTTGGCATCAATATAGGTTTTGATCTCGCCAAGATACTCACCGATAACCGGTACATCAAGAAACAGGCTGAGAACATAACCGAGCAGACCGAGAATAACAAAGGTACCCAGAGACAGCCCGAGTCCGCGGGATATACCGGCCATCAGGTTAGTAATGATCCGCTTCTTGGGATTTGTATAATTTTCAAGGATATCCTTGAATTCGGATTTCTCCAGTGAATCCGCTATTTTGTCCAGCCTCGCATTCAGCCGCTTCACCTCATGCCGCAGTTCAAAGGGATGCTCCTCAACTTCATATGCTTTGGTCTTGCTGCCCGCATCTCCCATAAGATATCCCCGCTTTCTGTAGCCATAAAAGGCTTTGATACAATGCAGTTTCTAACTTGTTAGAAGAAGCTGCGATTAGCATAACAACAGCCAGCTGCAGTGAGCTGGCTGTTCTCAAATTTAGACAGAGCCGCAGATCACAGCATGTTAGTAAGAAGACTTGTAGGAGGATTTAACCTCTTCCTTGGCATCCTTAGCTTTATCAGCGACCTCATCTTTGGCGTCCTTGGCTTGTTCAGCAACCTCTTTAGAAGAGGATTGAGCCTCATCAGCCACATCCTCGGATGCCTTTGTAACATCGGAAGCGATATCGGCGGACGCTTCGGAGACAGTATCCCCGATCTTTTTGCCGGTTTCCTGTAATGTAGCCGCAATCTGCTGTTTGCTGTCATTCACAGTTGTGAAAATGTCCGAAGCTTTGGCCGATACTGTGCTGGCCAGATCCGTTGCCTTTTCACTGACAGTAGTGGCAATAGTCTTAGTCTTGTCTGTTACGACACCCGCAACTTCCTTTGTCTTATCTGTTGCCAGCGTAAGCTTATCGGAGAGGTCGCTGCGCATTTCGCGGCCCGGCTTAGGTGCGAACAGCAGCGCCGCCGCGGCGCCGAGCAAACCACCGATAAAAATCCCTTTGAAAAAAGTGCTTCCGCTATCTACCGGATGTTCTGTTTCTGTCTTATTCATCTTTAATCACTCCTTAATAGAATATGATATTCCAAAACCGGGCAGCCTCTGGTCGGTCGCAGCTGGGCTGTTAAGGCAGCTGCCGTCTTTTGGAGTTCAGGATAGCCTGAAGGTTCTTACTTCGTATATAAACGTTGAGATATAGGCTGAAACAGCAGGGCAGCTGAGGAAAGATTACCCATTGGTGAAGGCCGGACCGTGAAGATGCAAACCATAAGAAGATATATCAGTACTATTACGGCTGGAATCCGGATGCTGTAGAGCGGCAGCGTCCGTCTGATTTCATCTGGAATAATATAGTAATAACAATTGATTGACAGAGAAAAGTTAAGGGTAAGAAATACATAATTAAGGCGCCCATACACTGATAGGAGCTGGGTGGAAACGCCCTGAACTTAAAGAATGAAAGAATTCTAACATCTTTGGAGGTGCACAGATTATGATAAAAATCGTTACGGCAGCAGAGCGTCATACTTCGAATAGAGAATGGATCCACAGTGAATTCAGCTTTTCGTTTGCCGATTATGATGATCCCAGCAATGCACATTTCGGGGCTCTCCTGGCCCATAACGATAATGAGCTGAAACCGGGACAGGGGATGGGGGAGCATCCGCATCATGACCTGGAGATCATTACGTATGTAATCTCAGGGGTACTGAAGCATCAGGATGATCTCGGCAATCATGCAGAGCTTCAGGCAGGCAGTGTACAGGTGATGAGCGCAGGAACAGGAATCACACACTCAGAGACGAATCCGTCGCCGGCTGAGCAGGTCCGCTTCCTGCAGATCTGGCTGCTGCCGGACCGTCCGGGGGTAACACCGGCCTGGGATGCGAAATATTTTCCGCGTGAGCTGAAGCTGAATACCCTGCTTCCAGTGGCCTCGGGGACAGATACGGACGGGGTGCTGAAGCTGGGGGAAGAGGTTACGATTTATTTGTCGGTGCTTGAGACAGACAGGGAAGTGCAGTATCCGCAGCGGGAGGATAGACGAACCCATATTTATCTGATTGCCGGAAATCTGGAGGTAAGTTGCAGCGAAGGGGATTTTCAGCTGCAGCCCGGTGACGCGGCACGTATCCGCAAAAGCTGCGATTTGAAGCTTAAAGGGACGAGCAGCGAGGGGGACGCAGAGTTCATCCTGATTGACCTGCCATAATAGAGTACGACCCCCGGCTTACACAGGGATAAGAAAAGGAGCTCTCAGCCTTGCAGTCATCCGGAGATGGCGGCAAAGGGCAGAGAGCTCCTGTCCGTTAAGGGCCTGTTATTTATTCCGCAGGCGGCCGAGCTCGGAAACCAGGGCTTCCACCTGGGAGATGCTGAGCCGGTCGCTGCCCATAGCAACCTCGTAAATATCAAGAATATCCTCATAATGGTCTACCGAGAAAGCGGATGCCTGCATGGCTGCCGCGCTGGCCATTTTGAGCTTGCTCTTGATGCCCTCGATCATATATTCCACATTTTCCTGGCTGGGCTTTGTTAGATCCATGGAGTGCAAACAGTCCTTTCTGAGTAAGCTGTCTTGAAATTACCGGCTTAGCGTTTGACCGTCAGCCGTTCCTACTGAAGTATTTTATCATGACAGGATAAAGAAACACCATTTTTTTGTCCATATTCCGAAAAACCGTGTTAAATTAGAAAGAATAATTGCAGACTTTAATTACTGCAAGGAGGAGAAAAAGTGGCAATCAGGGAGCAGGAAAGCAGAAAACGGATCAAAATGGATGCTGACCGGATCGGTATCTTCTTCCGGGAGATTGCTGAGCGGCATCAAGCTGAGGGCATCACGTTTGTGTGCATCGGGACGGACCGCTCTACAGGTGATGCCCTCGGCCCTTTGACCGGCAGCAAATTGCTGGAATACGGATTTCCGCACGTCACCGGCACCTTGCCGTCGCCCTGTGATGCAGACAATCTGGTTGCGCGGATTGCCGCAATTCCGGAAGGGCAGCTGATTATAGCTATTGACGCGTGTCTGGGTCCGCCGGCTGCACTCGGTCATTATTTTGCCGCCAGTGAACCTCTGCGCCCGGCACAATCGGTAGGTCTATACCTGCCTGAGGTAGGGAATTACAGCCTGGCTGCTGTCGTCGGGGTGAACGGCCCCTTTCCTTACCGTACGCTGCAGACGACACCGCTGTACCGGGTAATGCAGATGGCAGAGCAGATTGCGCTGGCGGCAGCAAAAGGTTTCAGACTTGCTACTTAAGGCCCGTTTCAAGATGAACCGTTCTGCTTAATAATTATAAAACGCCTTAGTCACTACATAGAAAGAAGGAAGCAGTCATGGAAAATATCCGTTGTGAAGGAAGCAATATTTGTTACAGCGATCAGGGGCAGGGTGAAGTTATCGTACTGCTTCACGGCTTCTGCGGAAGCTCTGCGTACTTTGAGCAGGTCATTCCTTACCTAAGCGGCAGCTACCGGGTTATTGCTCCTGATCTGCGCGGCCATGGCGCATCGGATGCACCGCTCGGCGCATACAGCATTGATCAGATGGCTGATGATGTACTGTCCCTGCTGAATTATCTGGAGATACCGGAAGTGCATCTGCTGGGCCATTCCATGGGCGGTTATGTCACATTATCCTTTGCCCAGCGGTATGCTTCCCGGCTGAAGGGCTTCGGGCTGATTCATTCTACCGGTTATCCGGACGGCGAGGAAGCCCGGGAAAAACGCCTCAAGAGTGTGAGCACCGTTCAGAATGAAGGGATTACCGCGTTTGTCGATGCCCTGATTCCCGGGTTGTTTGCTCCGGGCGCCGCACCCCAGCTGCTTGAACGTGCCAAGGAAATCGGTTACAAAACCCCGCCGCAAGGCGCGGCTGGGGCCGCTCTGGCGATGCGGGAGCGGCCGGACCGCCGGGATGTTATTTCGGCATCTTCCCTGCCGGTGCTGCTTGTAGCCGGTGCGGAAGATAGTCTGGTGCCGCCTGAACGGATTTTTACAACTGACAAGGCAACTGTAACCAAGGCGACAATTTCCGGTGTAGGCCATATGAGCATGTATGAAGCGCCGGAGCGTCTGGCAGAGATCATTAAGGATTATGTTCAGGTACCGGCAGCTAAGAAATAAGCGTCCAGGATGGAACATATCGGTATGCTAAAGAGGCAGCCTCCGCTGATCAGCGGAGGCTGCCTCTTTAGGCTGTGCCTGTTACTGGAACTTTCGGATTGCCGGGAGGCAGAGCACTGAAGCGGCACAAATTGCACCCAGACCCGAAAAGATGGCGATGGTAGGAAGACCGCCAATCTGATCCGCCAGCCAGCCGACCAGAATATAGCCTACCGGCAGCAGCGCGAAGGAGCCGAGCAGATCAAGGCTGGCTACACGTCCGAATGCTTCCTGGGGAACAAGCTCCTGCAGGCTGATTTCCCAGATCAGGCCGAAGATCATCAGCCCGAAGCCTTCCACGGTGAACAGGGCGACTGCTACAGCCGCATTTGGAATGAACGGCATCAGGAACAGGGCAAGGCAGCTGAGAATAACGCCTCCGTAGGCCATAATCCCGCGGCGGGTCCAGTGCTGGCGCAGGCTGTACAGCAGTCCGGCAATAATGGCACCGGCACCGGAGCAGGTAACCGCAAGACCGTAGATGTAAGGCGGCCAGCCGTGATATACCTTGAACAGCCAGGGAATCAATATACTGGTCACTCCGGCAAAACAGATATTGAAGAAGGAGAAGGTAATAATCGTAATCCAGAGCCACGGATGACTGCGCAGAACGGCGATACCTTCTTTGAAATCATCTTTCCAGTTTGCAGGCGCTGCCGGGGGGCTGGCTGCAGGTGCGTTATGTATTTCAGCTGAGGCCGGTGAGGACTTTTGCCGCAGTCCGGCCATCAGCGCCCTGCGCAGGTAAATCAGGCAGAACAGGGAGAGGATGTAGGTAAAAGCGTCCAGTCCGAACCCTACGCCTGCAGAGAGATGTGTTATGAGCAGGCCGCCAAGCGCGGGGCCGATCAGACGGACCGCCTGGGTGCTCATCTGTGTCAGTGAGTTGGCGGCAATCCGGATATCCGGTGTAAATACCGTAGCCTGGGTTGCAGAGTATGCAGGCCGGAACAATCCGTCAAGCATGCCATAGAGGCCCATAAACAGATAGAGCAGCGAAATGCTTAGCGTACCGGTGAGCGAGAGCACGGCGATTGCGACCATAATGACAAAGCGGGCGATATCAGCCCCTATCATAATTTTAACTCTGTCGTACCGGTCCACTATATGGCCCGATACGGGAAGCATAATCACATTCGGCAGCATATAAATGGCCATTACGATGCCCATTGTCTTGGTCGAACCTGTCATGGAGTAGACGAGGACAGGCAGGATGACCATAGTTACTGAGCTGCCCAGAAAGGAAATAAGATTTCCAAGCCAGAGATAAGGGAACGCCTGCGATGAGGTAAACAGGGAGGAGAATTTACGCAAGGGATTACGGCTTGCGGAATCAGTTGCTGTAGCGGGATTCATTCAGGTTATCCTCCGGATTCAATTATTCAAAAAAGATGGGCTCATTATATGAGATGGTTTCTTTTCTTGTCAATGACTTCCGCAAAGTGCAGGGAGCCGGTCCAGGCGGGGGTTCAGTGGCGCGTAAGGCCTGTAATGGTTTAAGATGAACATAAAGCATTCATTAATTCAATTCCCGGGGAGGAGTGACGTTTATGTTCCGAAGAGATTATATCGTCCGGATGATTGAAGATATGACGGCCATGGTGGCCAAGGTATTTACGCTGAAGCAGGAAAAGAAGACAACAGAGGCTTTATGGGAAGTGGATGAGCTGCTTAACCGCCATTTCCGGCTGAATTCCCGCCTGCTGAACTCTCTGTCGGTGGAGGATATCATTGAAATGTTCCGTTTAGGCGGTGTTATAGAGTCCGACAAGCTGCAGGGCGTAGCCAGGCTGCTTAAAGAGGAGGGCAGTATCTTCGCAGCTGCCGGGAACGGGGAAGCTGCGCTGTTCCGGTTCATGCGCTCCCTGCACTTATTCCTGTATGCGGATCTGTATGGTGCTGACCGGGAGCTGCTGGATATGAACAAGGAAGTAGATGAGCTGCTCAAGGAAACCGAAGGCTATCAGCTTCCTGTCAAAACAGAACGACAGCTGCTCTCCTATCTGGAGTCTGCTGGCCGTTATGCAAAGGCGGAGGACAGCCTGTACCGGCTGTGGGATCAGAGTATAGATGTTGCTTTGGAAGGCCGCGGCCTCTACGAGCGTCTGCTGCTGAAGTCTCCGGAAGAGCTGGAGCTTGGCGGCCTGCCGCTGGAGGAGGTCCGGCAGGGACAGGCGGAATGGGACAGAATTACCGCTGCAGCGAAGCAGGAGCAGAACTGATTTAAACCACTGAACAGCACAGAAGCCCTGGGGAGTATCAAGATCAGGTGTTCTGTGCTATTTCTTTGTTTTAAACGAATGGCAGCGTTATTTTTAACATTTTGCTGTCAGAATTCCCCTACTTCTCTAAGTGGGGGATGAATGTCAGCGGTCTTTCTCATTGACAACTATAACCCATAATATTACAATTAAATTATTCAGTCGTATAAAAAAATGGGTTGTGATATCAGTGGAATTGGACACAAATAATCATTCAGTATTCTCCCTTAATTATCACCTTGTTCTAGTTGTAAAGTACCGTAGAAAAGTAATAGACGATGAAATATCTGAACGGTTAAAAGTGATATTTCAATCTATCCAGATGAATTACAATATTACTTTGCAGGAATGGAATCATGATAAGGATCATGTTCACATTCTTATGAAAGCTCACCCCAATAGCGATATTTCCAAGTTTCTGAATGCTTACAAAAGCGCTTCCTCTCGACTAATTAAGAAAGAATTCCATATTATTCGTAAACAATTATGGAAAGAATATTTTTGGTCAAGAAGCTACTGCTTAATAACGACTGGCGGAGCACCGATTGATGTCATCAGAAAGTATATTGAGTCACAAGGTCAGAAATGAGGTGGGCATGTGTTAAGAGCTTACAAATATCGAATCTATCCTACCCACGAACAAGAGCAGTACTTCGCTAACGTATTCGGATGCGTTCGCTTCATCTACAATAGAATGCTTGCAGATAAAATGGAGCATTACAAGCAGACGGAAACCATGCTTAAAAATACACCAGCCCAATACAAAAAGGATTTTGAATGGCTGAAAGAAGTAGATAGCCTTGCTTTAGCTAATGCCCAGCTTAACTTGGACAAGGCTTATAAGAACTTCTTCCGCAATAAGAAAGTGGGATTCCCTAAATTCAAGAGTAAGAAAACAAATAACCATAGCTTCACAACGAATAATCAAAATGGAACGATTGCGATTGAAAATGGAACCATCAAAATTCCAAAACTGAAAACTAAAATAAAAATCAAGTTGCACCGTCAATTTGCGGGTCTTATTAAGTCGTGTACGATTTCCAAAACACCAACAGGAAAATATTATGCTGCCTTATTGGTGGACACGGATATCCTCCCCTTGCTCAAATTAGATACTAAGATGGGTGTTGATCTTGGACTGAAAGACTTTGCGATTACTTCACATGGAGAATTCATACCTAATCCTAAATACTTGCGTAAGTCTGAAAAACGATTAGCCAAATTACAAAAGGACTTATCGCGCAAGAAGAAAGGGAGTCATAACCGATATAAAGCCAGGTTGAAGGTCGCCAAGCTGCATGAAAAAATAGCGAATCAGCGTAAAGATTTTTTGCACAAACTGTCCACCCAAATGATCAACGATAACCAAGTGATCGTGATGGAAGATTTGCGTGTAAAGAACATGATGCAAAATCACAAGTTGGCTAAAGCTATATCCGAAGTCTCTTGGAGTATGTTCAGAGAAATGCTCGCCTACAAAGCGACATGGTACAGTAGAGAGTTAATCATTGCTCCAAAAAACTTTGCAAGCAGTCAGCTATGTTCATGCTGTGGTTACAAAAATGCAGAGGTGAAGAATCTGAGTGTACGTCAATGGGCTTGTCCTGTATGCACTACACTACATGATAGAGATGTAAACGCAGCAAAAAACTTACTTAAATTAGCAATGTAATATTGCAAAGATTGGGCTAG
This sequence comes from Paenibacillus sp. FSL R7-0345, assembly GCF_038595055.1. Taxonomy (NCBI): domain Bacteria; kingdom Bacillati; phylum Bacillota; class Bacilli; order Caryophanales; family Paenibacillaceae; genus Paenibacillus; species Paenibacillus sp. FSL R7-0345. The sequence continues at coordinate 6,120,744 of NZ_CP152002.1, read as the reverse complement.
GAACTAGCCTATGAGCTTGGGTAAACTTAGAGCGGTAGCTCTATTGACCAAGAAGCACCCACCTCTTAGGTGGTGTGTAGTTCACTAAATAGCAGACTATACAGCAGCCTGTTATAATATCCGGGTGCCGGACATGCTATAATATAACGGCTACTTAAGGAGAATCCGTTCTCCATTTTAAAATGTGAAAGTGAGATGTACCCCGTGGAATCTTTAAATACATTAATCGTACAGGTGATTAACAAACGCACCTTAATAACAGCTACATTAAGCCAGCTCCGCAGCAAAGGCGAGGTTGCCTACACCAAGGTTCAGATCAAGCCTGTCGAGCTTAAAGGAAAGCTTCACTATCAGTTTGCCTATTATACCGGACCCAAGGTGGAGCACCGGAACATTCCGGCTGAAGAGGCTGCGGCAGAGATGATGCCGCTGCTGCGGACAACCTTCCGCCAGGCGCTGATCTGTACTATTGAAGCAGATTATCAGGTGCTGATCAGCAAAAAGTATAAGGTATCTATTTTGACGAAATCTGCCAGCAAGGAGGAGCTGCCTGACCTGGCGCACAACCGCAAAAAGCAGTACGTGCTGGATGAAGGCGAGCCGGTACCGTTCCTGGTTGAACTGGGGATTATGAACAATGAAGGTAAAGTTCTGGCCAGAAAGTACGATAAATTCCGTCAGATCAACCGCTTCCTGGAGATGGTTGAGGATGTGCTGGCTGACCTGCCGGCCGGACGGCCGCTGACGATTGTCGATTTCGGCTGCGGAAAATCGTATTTGACGTTCGCCCTTTATCATTATCTGGCCGTACGTGAACGCAGGGAGCTGAATGTAGTCGGCCTTGATCTTAAAGCGGATGTTATTGCCCATTGCAGCCAATTGGCGGCTAAGCTGGGATACGACCAGCTGAAGTTCCTTGTAGGCGACATCGCCGATTACAATGAGCTGGACCAGGTGGACATGGTTGTCACCTTGCATGCCTGTGATACCGCGACTGATGCAGCACTGGAAAAAGCGGTCCGCTGGGGCGCTTCCGTCATTCTCTCTGTTCCCTGCTGCCAGCATGAGCTGTTTAATCAGATAGAAAATGATGTGCTTAGCCCGCTGCTGTCGCACGGAATTCTCAAAGAGCGCTTCTCGGCACTTGCTACCGACGCTATCCGGGCCAAGCTGCTGGATCTGATGGGCTACCGCAGCCAGCTGCTGGAGTTCATCGATATGGAGCATACACCCAAGAACATCCTGATCCGCGCCGTTAAAGCCAGCGGCGGTGACAACGCGGCTAAATGGCGCGAATACAGCGCCTTCCGTGATTTTTTGGGAGCCAAGCCGTATCTTGAACGGGTCTGCGCAGACCTGCTTCCTGCAGAGCATCCGGCACAGGGCTGACGGCCGCCGGATAAGGCCATAATGCTATTACCAAAGGACAGTGATCCTCCAGCCGGAGGATGCTGTCCTTTGGTTTGGCCGTTTATCCTATAAAAACCAGAATTTACGGCAAAGCTGTCGGGTAACACGAGTACACGGAGGCAGATACTAAAATGAGTAGAATCAGGCGCCGGCTGCAATCAATTCCAGCCTTGGGAAGTGGGATGATGCTGCTGTTGTCGGCAGCGGCAGCTTGCCTGCTGCACGGGCTGTTTTTTGCCCGGGATATGTACGGCCTTCTGGTTGTATGGTTCGTCCTGTGTGCCGCTGTTGCTGTTTTCCTGAGCTTTAAGGAGGACCCGACTGGAGGCGGGGAGAGCGAAGCTGAGAAACCGGAAGTGGAAAGCGGCACGGGGAATTCAGATGGGGCTAATCCGGGAAGGGGCAGCCGGGGGGAGGGTAGTTCAGGGAGCTTGCCGGGCACCGAACCTGCAGTGAGTTTACAGGTTGCCGGTAACAGGCGGAACTATATACATATTGTATTTTTGAGCTGTCCGCTGCTTATTGTTGCTTTATATGCCGTTCATCTGCTGCGCGGGCCGCTCTCGGTTCAGGGGACACTTAATGAGCTGCTGCGCTGGGGATTATACGGGAGCTTTGCCTTTTTCGCCGTTTTCTGTGCGGGCCGCCGCGGCGGTGCAAGGATTCTTGCGCTACTCTGGCATGTGCTTGGTATGACCATTTGCCTGAGCGGACTGCTGGCCGTCTGCGGGTTGCCGCTCCCTTATGCAATTGCCTATACGGATTCTCCGGCAGTCAGCGTTACCGGAGCAAGGCTGGGCGGGCTACTCCAGTATCCGAATGCCTTCGGCGCTGTGATGGCCGTTTTTCTGCTGGAGCGGATCGTAGCCGTCGCCGCTGATGGAGTAGCGGCACGCGCCCGTCTCCGCGCGCCGGGCACCGCGGGGCAGCTGCTGCGCATGCTGCCTCTGTTCCCGTACGCCGCCGCGCTGCTGCTCAGCGAGTCGCGCGGCGCCATGCTCGCTGCGGCCTGCGCAGCCGCCGCAGCCCTGCTCTGGAAGCGGCAGCTGGCCGCGCCGCTTCTGATCTGCGCCGCCGCGCCTGCGGCTGCTGCGGCGCTGTACTGCCGCCAGCTGGCCCGCACCGGGCTGGCGGCAGAGCCCTTGCCCGGCCTGCTGCTGCTGGCCGGGTGCTGGGCCGGCGCGCTGCTGGCCGGCCTGTGGCTGTACCGCCGCTGCCGGCGCGCGGCGGGCGGGCACTCCGCCGCCATGCTTATGGCGGCGGGGCTATGGACGGCAGCGGGCAGCGCCGTCCTGGCACTGCTGCGCGGGCGGATCAGCGGGCCGTCTCCGACGGCCGCCGCCCGCGGGCTGTTTTACCGCGACGCCTGGCGCCTCGCGGGGGAAGCCCCCTGGCTGGGGCAGGGGGGCGAGACCTGGCGCAGCGCGTACCTCGCTGCCCAGTCCCGCCCCTATGTGGGCAGCCAGGTTCACAGCGGATACCTCGATTTCCTGCTGAATCTCGGTATCACCGGCAGTGCCGTTTTGCTGCTTATGCTGCTGGCAGCAGGAATACTGGCGGGCAGGAACGCCCCTGGGCTGCTGCCCCCGCTGCTCGTCATCCTCCTGCACGGCGCAGTGGATTTCAGCTGGAGCTACGGGCTCTTCTGGCTGCTGCTGTTCTTGCTGACAGCAAGAACGCTTGCCGCCTCGCCGCAGCCCAAGTTAGTCAGCCGGGAGCCGGACGCCGGCTTCCCTGCGAGCCGAACCGGTCTGCGTGATCCGGCAGCCTTACATGGATCCGTATCTGTGCAAGCATCTTCATCCATATCGGTATTTAGACATTTGTCTGCTCACTTGCTTAATTCTGGGCCATCACCTATACCAGCAACCGATTCAGTAACCGGACTTACATCAGCACCAGTATCAGCACCAGCAGCCGGGCGCCATAAGCATATAAATCGTCACACTTCAGCACAGCGGGCGGGAGTCCGGATAATGCGGGTAATCCTGGTGGCAGTGGTATGCTCCTGTCTGATGCTCAGCGGACTCTCCTTCAAGCTGTGGAAGGGTGAAGTCTTATTCAGACAGGCTGTCCGTTCTGCGGAACCTGAAGTCCAAAGGATGCTGCTCCAGAAATCGCTGCGTTACAATCCGTATGCTCCCCGTACAGCTCTAAGCCTTGCAGTGCTGCTTCCGGAGGAAGAAAAGATAAAGCTGTTGCACAGCAGTCTTGAATATTCTCCGGATGACGCAGGATTGCACTGGCTATTGGCAGAGTCTTATTTGGCTGACCGTGATCCGGGGAGGGCATTGTACTGGGTGAGAAGGAGCCTGGTTTTGGACAAGTTTAATGCTGTTAAATGGGAGAGTGCAGCTAATGGCATGCTGCAGATGGGGCAGTATTTTTTGACGAAGGGTGAACGGCAGAACGCAGCGGTTAGTGCATTGGCCGGGCAGGGGCTGTTGAGGAGTTACCGGGTGCTTGCCCTTGAAGAGCATGCTAAAGGTCCGGCACACAATGACCGGGATTTTAAATTCTCACTGGAAGCTGAAGAGGCGGGTGTAGAGCTGAATCGGCTGATTGCAGCAGCTTACGAGGTAAAGACAGTGCAAGGAGATGAGCCTGCTTCTTTAAAGTTTACGCGGGAATAACTGGGGGCACCAAACTTACATAGAAGGGTTTGCACATTTTCGTACTCTTCATGAACCTCAATGCCCCTTTTTAGCGCGCCGTATACATTTTTCGAGGCACATCACCCGTAACTAAGTGGAATTTTGCTACTTAAAATCGCAGCCAACGCTATGAACCGGAAACTAGTTGGAAAAACGTCACTTAATAGCACCAGAAATCCCGTTTAAGCGGCAAATTGCCGGAAATAAGTGGCGAAAATCCACTTAGATCGCATAAATACCGAGGGAGACGAGAATGAAGTGACAAAATTCCAACTAGTTTTAAGTAATGCGATAATTGGCTTCTACCCACCGGCCCTACCCGCAACGCCCCTACCCGCACCGGCTCTGACCGAACTGGCACCACCGTACCAGCAACGCCCTTACCCGCATAGCTTCCCGCCCGCACTATCCCTACACCTTCATCCGCTGCGAAACAAGCCACGAGTAAACATAAGGCACAATGACAGCAACCAGCAAAGCAGTGATGATCAGACTAATGGACAACGTCTGCGGCAGAAAAGCGGCGAGCACCAGCATTATACCGGCGGCTACCCACATATATCCGGAGAAGCGGTGGGTTTTGCGCCAGACCTCAGGACTAGCAAGCGTCCATGGTGTCTTGATGCCGGTGAAATAGTTGTCTTTTATCTGCGGCATATAGTTTCCCAGTGCGATGAACAGCACCCCGACGACCGCAATCGCAAGCTTGCCGGCAGCAAAATCCGGGTTCAATCCTTTGGTTACAGCAAGCACCAGCATTGCATCCATCAGGACGGCTATAGCCAGACGGATCATTTTATACGCCCCGGGAAATTTGCTGTAATTGTCCTTCTTGGGATCAATCCGGCGGATGAACTGCATAGCAAGGGGGAGGACAAGACCCAGGAAGGCACCCTGAATAATAATCGTGCTTTTCGGCCAATACCTGTTCACTTCTCCTGTAATGCTGAACTGGGCAGGGAGCTGCTCCGGCAGTCTGCTGTAATTAATTATAGCGTACCCGAGCGCCAGCACACCGAGAACAACGATCAGGGTATCCTGCCATTTCCATCTAAAATCCTTCATCACAATTCCTCCTCGTCAGATTGGAGCTTCAGGCCGGGGAGATCCCCGGCTGCAGGCGGCTCAGCTTCACCTTTTTTTCCGGCACCGGTCAGTTCCAGAAACCATCCCAGGACCTCCTCAAGCACGGTCGTATCGAGTGAATACACGATAAACTGCCCCTTACGCTCATCCTGCACCAGCCCGGCATGCTTTAATGCACTCAGGTGATGCGAGATGCTTGGTTTAGTCATCCGAAAATAATCGGCGATCTCTCCGGCGGTACGGTCCTTTTCACGCAGCAGCCGGATGATTTGCCGGCGGGTTGGATCGGCCAGCGCCTTAAAAGATTCATTCATGTTCTATCCAACCTTTCGATATTTAAATAATTGTCTAAATATATAATTGCGCGAATTCCTGTTATTGTCAACGATGGATCTGCTGCTGCGGTCTCAACTAGAAGTTGTAAGGCCGCATATGCTAGAATAAGCTAGAAGAAGACTGGTACATAGCAGAGAAATGCCGGGATTTCGGGCGATTATGTTCTGTATTCAAAAGAGAGGAGGGCTGCAGTTGCATGTTATATCTGATCTGATCTCGCATTTATTTGAATGGATTCAGAGTCTGGGTTACTTCGGGATTATGATCGGGCTGATGATTGAGGTCATTCCGAGTGAGATTGTACTCGCGTTCGGAGGCTACCTGGTTTCACAGGGCGACATTAATTTCTTCGGGGCGATTCTTTTTGGTACAGTCGGCGGTGTCATTGCCCAGATTTTTGTGTACTGGATCGGCCGTTATGGAGGAAGACCGGTGCTCGAGAAATATGGCAAGTACATTTTTATTAACAAAAAGCACATCGACCACTCAGAGGAATGGTTCAAAAAGTACGGTACGGGTGTTATTTTTACTGCAAGGTTCATTCCGGTTGTCCGTCATGCCATCTCAGTGCCTGCCGGGATATCACGTATGCCGCTGGGTAAATTTACGCTGTTGACTACGCTGGCAGTGATTCCTTGGAGTGCCCTGTTTGTCTATCTGGGTTACACCCTGGGCGATAAATGGGAGACAATTGACGAGGTTGCCGGCAAATATACCCATGAGCTTATCCTGGTTGCTATCGCCATTATCGTTATATACTTCCTGCTCAAATGGTATAAATCCAAAAAGAAAGGTAGTGCAGCATGAAACAGAATGTAGCCAATAAGTTCGGCCAGGGTCTGACCCCGCGCCAGTTCGTAGAGAGCATGACCAAGAATCAGCAGGCTTTCGAAGCCTGGTATGAGAAGTTTGTCTGGGAAAATGAGGATGACCGCGAATTCTTTGAAAGCCTGAACCACCGCGATGATCTGCATGTGCTGATTCTGGCTGCCGACTGGTGCGGTGATGTTGTGCGCAATGTACCGGTTGTATTCCGGATTCTGGAGACGGCAGGGATCAGAACAGAAGTGCTGATTCTGGAAGAAAACCTGGATCTGATGGATGATTTTCTGACGATGGGCGGAAGATCGGTGCCTGTAGTGATTTTTGCGGATACCGGCGGTTATGTACTGGGACAATGGGGTCCTCGTCCGGAGCATGTGCAGTCACTGATGCGGACGTTTAAGCAGGAGAATCCGGACCGGGAAGCCGCCGATTACGACAGCAAAATTGCAGAAGTGCGCAAGGCCATGGGGCAAGCCTACGGGGAAGGTACGGAATCACACGCAGTCATCGTAAAAGAGCTGCGCAGCCTGATTTCGGGTTTCTAAACGTATGCTGAATATCCGTTCTTATAATCTGGGGCCGCTCCAGACCAATGCCTATCTGCTAACCGGAGCTGATCCGCAGCGGGGTGTCATCATTGACCCCGGTATGAATCCTGCTGCCCTTGTACGCGCCATAGAGAATATGGAGATTGAAGCCATATTGCTGACACACGCCCATTTTGATCATATCGGCGGGGTGGATGAGATCCGCAAAGCCAAAAATTGTCCGGTATACGTCCACGCACTGGAAAGCGAATGGCTGGTCAGTCCCAAGCTGAACGGTTCACAGATGTGGCCGGATACATCGCCTCCGATTAGCACAGAGCCTGCGGAATATGATCTGGCCGAGGGCCAGATTCTGAAGCTGCTCGGGCTAACCTTCAAAGTTCTGCATACACCGGGTCATTCTCCCGGCAGTGTCAGCTTTCTGTGCGGCAATGATCTTTTTTCCGGAGATGTCCTGTTTAAGTTAGGTGTAGGCCGTACGGATCTGCCTGGAGGCCGGGAACGGGATCTGGTTGATTCGCTGCGCGGCAAGCTGTACCGGCTGGACGAAGAAGTGAAGGTATATCCCGGACATGGCCCGCGGACAACCATCGGCTTCGAGCGCCGGAACAATCCGTACGTACCCATGCAGTGACGTCATTTCTTAGCAAGCGACAAAAAACGGGAAAATAGAGATAGACAGATGAATACAAAGTTGTTACAATAACGTTAATTAAATGCAACATTTACCTCGCGAAGCACGCAGACTGCGGAATTAATCCCGGTTTGCGTTCTTTTTTTGTCTGTTTAAACGGGTTTTATTTGTATGGGAGGAAGTAAATTGAAGAATGATATTATTGATTTATATGATTATTCTAACGTAAACGAAGCTGATTTTAAGGCTGATAGCATAGAGGGAACTGCATTATCGTTATACCATTCAAAGGCAGAGCTAGCTCCGGCAGTCAGAGAAACGGGAGGCAAATTACGGTTTTGGGGTTTTCCTGAAGGCCGCGGGCGCTATCAGCCCTGGCGGCGCAAATTGTGGGAGCTGCAGAATAGCCGGGACAGTGAATGAACGATCAGACCGGTCTGCACGTATAACAGTTGTGCACAATGAAGGAGGGAACAGGGAAGCTGATGAACGAAGGGACGCTGGAGTTAATCAGGCAGGCCCAGCAGGGCGATGCTTCGGCGCTGGCCGGGCTTCTGCGTGAGCATTACAACTTTTTGTTCAAGTATTTAATCAAAGCTACTATGGACCCTTCCCTGGCGGAAGATCTTGTCCAGGACACTATGGTACGGGCCATGGAGAAGATCGGCAATTACAATGGGACTTCGGCTTTTTCCTCATGGCTGATTACGATTGCAACACGGCTGTACATTGACCGTAAACGGCGCTGGAAGCGGGAATCTGTCTGGCTGCGCCAAGAACGGGGAGCGGCGGCCATACGCTGGCGGTTCGAAAGCCGCAATATGGAGTGGAGCGAAGTGCTCGATGCCCTGTCACGGCTGCCGCTGCCCCAGCGTCTTGCTGTACTGCTGAAGCATTACTACGGCTACAGCTATGAAGAGATCGGAAGCATCATGGAGATTCCGCCGGGAACCGCGAAATCGCGTGTATCTGCAGGTCTGCAGCAGCTGAGAAAGGAGCTGAAAGAGGATGAGTAATGAGGCAGAGAACCGGAAGCTTCTGAATAAGCTATCCGCTGAGCTGGAACGTCTGGATGCGCAGTATGACGACATCCCGGCACCTTCCTTACCGATGATGCAGCAGTTTTTGGCCGCAGAGGCTATCCGCAGACGCCGCCAGGGCCGCCGGGAGCTGCTGCTGTTTTTATTGGCTGCGATCTTCCTTTTGAGTATTGTTCTGGCCGTTTTTGGTTTCGCGCCTGCAGTTTATTGGGTTCTCCAAGCGGTAATTCCGCTTGCTCTGCTTGGCGGTCTGGCAGCCGCAAAGCTCAGGCAGCGGGAGGAGGACAGAAGGCAATGAAGGAACTGCAAGATGTGCCATATTGGCTGTGGGCTGTCATTGCCGTCACACTGCTGGTTCAGGGGACTTGGCTTTTCCAGGATGCCCGCAGAAGAGATAAAGGCAGGGCAGCCTGGTTCTGGGGTTTATGGGGGATGACCGGGTTTCCCGCTCCGCTGATTGTTTACCTGCTGTTTGTTGTACTGCCGGAACACCGCCGGGGAACGGGACGAAGAGGCTGAACCATAAGTTGGAAATGTTGATTTTCAGAAAAAAATGTGAACTTTCATTTAACACCCCTGCTGCTGCTGGACAGCTCTAGCTTTTTCTAGTAGACTGTTGAAACAAGTAGAACCATGATAGATTTTGGAGCAGGAGGTAAGGCGATGCTGCGGTTGGGAGAGAAGATTGTCATTGTTGCTGACGCGTTTGAACAGAGTCTTCCTATCGGAGACTACGGCTACCTGATTGCCTATGACCGCAATCCTGACAACGCGTTCGATTATGTTATTCGTGTTCCTCAGGCTAACAGGAACTTTTATGTTACTGCAGAGGATATTGAGGCGGAGGAGCAGCTGCTGGAGGCGGAAGCTGAAAGAGCGACCCATGAAGCACTGATCGACTACGCTTTGTCGACGCATAACGAGAAGCTGTTCCATCATCTGATGAACGGCGATGATGCGGAAGCCGAAGAGGCGGAAGCAGCACCTAAAGAGAGCATGTCCCAGGCGGAATTCATCAAACAGGTGAATCTCCGGGCTTGGATTTAAGGGAGACCGGCGCAAGCCGGTCTTTTTGTTATGCCAATAAGGGCGGAATGACAAGTACATTGAATTGTCCAGCCTTCTACAATATAATTAAAAACGTTATCCGGGCGCTTTAGCCCTTTAAACAGGAGGGATATTTGGTATGAGCATTACTGTCAAAGATGTGCAGCATGTGGCCAAGCTGGCCAGACTGCAATTAAGCCCGGAAGAAGAGGCTGTTTTTACTGAACAAATGAATGCTATCTTACAATATGCTGAGAAGTTGAATGAGCTGGATACAGAGAATGTAAAGCCTACTACGCATGTGCTGCAGGTCAGCAATGTAATGCGCGATGACGTCGTGAAGGAGAGCCTGTCCCAGGAAGAAGCTTTGCTTAATGCGCCTGAAGATGAAGACGGACACTTCAAGGTTCCGGCTGTACTGGAATAACTATACCGAAAGGAGGAAGAATGTTGAGCCTGTTTCAATATAGATTGCCTGAATTACATAGCATGCTGCAGGGCAAAGAGATTTCCGTCAGCGAACTGACGGAACAATCACTGGCTGCAATTGCAGAACGTGACAGTAAGGTGCATGCATTTTTAACGCTGGATGAGGAGGGGGCACGCCAGTCGGCACGGATTTTGGATGACAAGCTGGCATCCGGGGCGGCGCGCGGACTGTTGTTCGGCCTTCCTGCAGGAATTAAGGATAACATTGTAACCAAAGGACTGCGCACGACCTGTGCCAGTAAGTTCCTGGATAATTTCCAGCCGATTTATGATGCAACCGTTGTCTCTAAGCTGCGTCAGGCTGATGCCGTGACGGTCGGTAAACTGAACATGGACGAGTTCGCCATGGGCGGCTCCAATGAGAACTCCGCTTATGGTGCGGTGCGCAATCCTTGGAATCTTGAGCATGTTCCAGGCGGATCGAGCGGCGGCTCGGCAGCGGCAGTAGCTGCCGGCGAAGTGTTATTCGCACTTGGTTCCGATACCGGCGGCTCCATCCGCCAGCCTGCTTCCTATTGCGGAGTGGTCGGCCTCAAGCCAACCTACGGCCTGGTATCCCGTTTTGGTCTCGTTGCCTTTGCCTCATCGCTTGACCAGATTGGTCCTGTTACCCGCAATGTAGAGGATTCCGCATATGTACTGCAGGCTATTGCAGGCTACGATGCCCAGGATTCCACTTCAGCAAAGGTAGACGTTCCTGATTACCTCAGCGCTTTGACCGGCGACATTTCCGGACTGCGCATTGCCGTGCCGAAGGAATATATCGGCGAAGGTGTAGATGCAGCTGTCCGCGAACAGGTCATGTCGGCCCTCAAAGTGCTTGAAGGTCTTGGCGCTGTATGGGAAGAGGTCTCCCTGCCGCATACCGAATATGCGGTGGCAGCGTACTACCTGCTTGCTTCATCGGAAGCCTCGTCCAACCTGGCCCGTTTTGACGGTGTCCGTTACGGTGTACGCGCCGATGAGGGCGGCGGCCTGCTTGATCTATATCTTAACTCCCGCAGCCGAGGCTTCGGACCGGAAGTGAAACGCCGGATTATGCTGGGCACCTATGCTCTGAGTTCCGGATATTATGATGCTTATTATCTGAAGGCTCAGAAGGTCCGTACCCTGATTAAGCAGGATTTTGACGAAGTATTCAAGAAATACGACGTGGTTATCGGCCCGACGGCGCCGACGGCTGCCTTTAAGCTGGGCTCGCAGACGGAAGATCCGCTGACCATGTATTTGAACGATATACTGACCATTCCGGTCAATCTTGCCGGTATTCCTGCGGTCAGCATTCCTTGCGGCTTTGACGGAGGTCTTCCGGTCGGACTGCAGATCATCGGTAAGGAATTTGACGAGAGCACCGTGCTGCGCGTAGCGCATGCCTTTGAACAGAATACAGACTACCACAAAGAGCGGCCACAGCTGTAAGTCCCGCCGGATAAGACTGTGTACAAGTACAAGCTCACAAAACTTTTAAGGGATGAGATCATTTATGTCTAAATACGAAACGGTCATCGGGCTGGAAGTTCATGTGGAGCTTCATACCAAGTCCAAAATTTTCTGCGGCTGCTCGACAGAATTTGGAGCTCCGCCTAATACCCATACCTGCCCGGTCTGCCTGGGACATCCCGGCGTGCTGCCGGTCCTGAACCGCCAGGCGGTGGAATATGCAATGAAAGCGGCTATGGCGCTGAACTGCACGATCGGTGATGTCAGCAAGTTCGACCGCAAGAACTATTTTTACCCCGATTCGCCAAAAGCCTACCAGATCTCGCAATTCGATCAGCCGATCGGGCTGAACGGCTGGATCGATATTGAGGTTAATGGTGAGACCAAACGCATCGGAATTACCCGTCTTCATCTGGAAGAGGACGCCGGTAAGCTGACTCATGTTGACGGCGGTTTTGCTTCACTGGTTGACTTCAACCGCGTAGGTACACCGCTGATCGAGATTGTTTCCGAACCGGATTTGCGCTCCCCTGAAGAGGCCCGCGCCTATCTTGAGAAGATCCGCGCGATTATGCAGTACTGCGATGTCTCCGACGTCAAGATGGAAGAAGGCTCGATGCGCTGCGATGCCAACATCAGTCTGCGCCCTGTAGGCCAGGAAGAGTTCGGCATCCGTGCAGAGCTGAAGAATATGAACTCCTTCCGCGGCGTGCTGCGCGGATTAGAATATGAACAGTTCCGCCAGGGCGAGATTCTGGATGACGGCGGAGTTGTCGTGCAGGAAACCCGCCGCTGGGATGAGGCTCAGGGCAAAACCCTGTCCATGCGCGGCAAAGAAGAAGCTCATGATTACCGCTACTTCCCGGACCCGGATCTGATTGTCCTGCACATTGATGATGCCTGGAAGGAATCCATCCGCTCGACTATTCCGGAATTGCCGGATGCCCGGCAGGCCCGCTACAGTGAAGAGTTCGGACTGCCCGTCTATGATGCCGGCGTGCTTACCTCATCCAAACTGCTGGCTGATTTCTTCGAGGGCAGCCTTGCTTATACTAAGGATGCCAAAGCCGTAGCCAACTGGATGATGGGCGATCTGCTCGGGTATCTGAACAGTAACAGCCTGGAATTATCCCAGGTTAAGATTACCCCGCAGGGGCTGGGCGAGATGATCGGTCTGATTGCCGGAGGCACGATCAGCAGCAAAATTGCCAAAACCGTATTCAAGGAAATGCTGGAAAGCGGCAAGCTCCCTGCAGTTATTGTTGAAGAGAAGGGGCTTGTGCAGATCAGTGACGAAGGCGCGATCAAGCAAATTGTCGAAGCAGTCGTAGCTGCGAATCCGCAGTCTGTAGAGGATTATAAGGCAGGCAAGCAGAAGGCAATCGGCTTCCTTGTCGGACAAGTAATGAAAGAGAGCAAAGGCAAAGCCAATCCGGGCCTTGTAAATACACTTCTGGCTGAAGTATTGAACGGATAGAACCGGTTTTGGGTAATTTATTATAGGATCTTCAGCACAGGGCTTGTCGGCAACGGCAGGTCCTGTGCTGGCATATAAGGGGAATGTACGGATGAATACAATAGTCAGGCTGGATCTGCAGGATGAGTATACCCTGAGCGAGCTCTGGAGTCTTCAGCATAAAGCCTACCGGCTGGAGGCGGAGATCATCGGCTTCAATGAAATCCCTCCGCTGCTGGAGACGAGAGAGATGCTGGCGGCGGTCAAGGAGGTATTCTACGGCTGCCTGGATGACAACGGGGATCTGCTGGGTGCCGCAGCTGTTCTGGAGGAAACGCCGGGCAAGCTGACTGTTACCCGGATGATGGTGAATCCTGAGCATTTCCGCCAAGGTATAGCCGGAAGTCTGCTGGAATTTATTTTCAGGCATCATTCCGCAATGGAACAGTTTATAGTATCTACAGGGAAACTGAATCGCCCTGCTGTGACCCTATATACAAAGCATGGTTTTGTTCCTGCAGCTGTAGAGGAAGTGGCTCCGGGAGTGGAGCTGATTGAATTTTACCGGGGTGGGCAGCTTTGAGCAGGAAGAACTATACCTTTCGTGAAAGGAAGAGTCCCGATATGAGTTCCGAACAGCAGGATGAATCTGTTATGCCGCCTAAGCCGCCTGTAATCCCGCCACGCCAGAAAAAACGCCCCCGCAAGCGCAAATTTATAGCAGGGCTGCTGGCGGCTGTTATCCCTGGATCCGGACATCTTTATTTCGGACTTTTCCGCAAGGGGATATCTTTCCTGTTCATTATTTTACTGGACATCGCGGCTATGCTGTACTTCTCATCAACCGGCATGCAGATCAACGTTCCGCTGCTTATTTTGCTCGCGCTGCTGATTCCGGTTGTTTATTTCTACAATGTATTTGATGTCCTTCAGTCTGCAGACCGTATCCTGCAGCTGCCGGAGGAATCTGAGCCGGAATTGCCGATAACAGCGGTCAAGAGATCCAGAGCCTGGATCAGCGAACCGGGGATCTCTTTCGGGCTGATGCTGCTGATTGGCGGGGCGCTCATGTTTCTTTTCCGGCAAAAGCCTCTCTGGCTGCAGCAATTCTTTGAGGGCTATGCGGGGGCATTGACTGCGGGAGTGCTGATTCTTAGTGCTCTGTGGCTGGGGATACGAGAGATAGCCAAGAGCATCCTGGTCCGCAAAAGCGATGAACGCCGTCCGCGCCGTGTAGGCCGTTATACAGCCGCCTTAGTGCTGGCTGGTGTAGGTGTTTTTCTGCTGCTGGACTGGCTGAACGGTACGGAAACGATGCTGCTGCTGCTCAAATGGTGGCCGCTGATTCCGGTGCTGTGGGGTGTGGAGTACCTGCTGATATCTTTGTTTGCACGCCGCAGAGGCAGAGCAATCAAAGCTCCGAGACCCCGGATGGACCTGCGCGGCCTGCTGTCGGCAATAATTCTGGGGGCCAGCGTATTTATTGTAGCCGAGCAGGAGCACTACTTACACTTGTGGAACAAGGTCAGTATGAACCTGACTGTCGCTGCGGTGGATTACGGGGAAGCTACGGGTAACAGGTATGAAAAAGCGCCGCTAATTGTACCCGTTGAGCTGGGCACCTCCAAACTTACGGTCGACGGTATTAACGGAGATATTCTCATCCACCGTGCCGCTGTAGAGGATATTGAAATTATAGCGACTGTATGGGTCGATGAGCTTGAAGGCGCGCAGGCCGAGGCGGTCTCTGAGCAGTCTTTTGTTCAGGTGGAGGAAGGGCCGACCATTAAAATAACTCCCCAATACCAGGCCTATGGTGAATCCGGCAAACGCCAGCCGCGTATCGATCTGGATATTTCGCTTCCGGAAGACCGGCGCTTCAATCTGGATGTGCGGACGATGAACGGCGGCATTACTTTACAGAATGTTGAGGCGATTCAGGATATTGCTCTGGAAACGGGCAACGGAGAGCTGATTCTGCACCGCATTTATGGAAATGTAAAAGGAAAAACACTGAACGGTGCGGTGCGGGCACGTACAGTTCAAGGAAACGTCGATCTTGCATCAGGCGGCGGAAGTATGGATGCCTGGGATGTTACCGGAGTGCTGAAGCTCTCTACGGTCGTAGGCAATATTTCTGCTACGGGCAGCGGGGATGAAGTAAACCTGTCCAGCAAAAACGGCAACCTTGAAGTTGACGGCTCAAGGGCGAAGCTGCATGCGGAATCGCTGAACGGCACAATAAACATTCGGTCTGAGGTGCTCGGAGGAGACTGGGAGGTCTACAGCGCGGTAGGGGATATTACGCTTTCTCTGCCTGCTTCAGGCAACTATGCAGTGAACGGATCGAGCGGCTACGGTAATATCAGCACAGACATTTCCGGATTGGCCATTGATAAAAAGACGATCTCCGGCGAGGTAGGTACGGGTGAATTTAAGGTGCGTGTGGAAGGAAACAGCAGCTTAAATGTGAAGGAATATTGAAAAAAGTAATTTTTATTATATAATAATAAATATAATGTACTTGGTGCATTGACAACATTCAAAGCCGGGTTTTACAATTGCAGTATAGTTTTAGGATCTTACATTATGGCTTTAATTTAAAGGCGGTGGAATTGATGGGTAGTGGCGTACAGCATGCATTGGAACAATTGAAGACTACCGGTGTCCGTATTACACCCCAGCGTCATGCAATTTTGACGTATCTGATGGAAGCGTTGAATCATCCTACGGCAGACGATATTTATCGTGCGCTGGAGCCGCAGTTTCCAAGTATGAGCGTGGCAACGGTGTACAACAATTTGAAAATGTTCATGGAAGCCGGAATGGTGCGTGAGTTGACCTACGGCGATAACTCCAGCCGTTTCGATGCTAATGTATCCGATCATTATCATGTCA
Organism: Paenibacillus sp. FSL R7-0345; assembly: GCF_038595055.1. NCBI lineage: Bacteria > Bacillati > Bacillota > Bacilli > Caryophanales > Paenibacillaceae > Paenibacillus > Paenibacillus sp. FSL R7-0345. Next base: position 6,104,881 of record NZ_CP152002.1, on the reverse strand, counting down.
TCTGCCAGGAATGCGGTAAAATTGAGGATTTCAGCTATCCCTCCCTTCATGAGGTGGAGCATGCGGCCGAGCTGGCAACAGGCTTCAAGGTTCACGGATTACGGATGGAGATGTACGGTGTCTGCAAAGGCTGTAGTGAGAAGAAGCACTAGCTGTATAGACGCTTATATCAGGAAGCGTAATTTATAACGTGTGGTATCCGGTAACGGCTGCCGCACGTTTTTTGTTTTACTACAATATGCCGGCCAGTTAATGCCGCTTCTTCCAGTAGATTTGCGAAACCAAAGCGCTGAATATAGCGTATACTTAAAATTGGATATCAGAATGAAAATCTATTGATAGTTTTGGAGGATATATTTTGGAGAGCAGACAGAGACAAGGACGCACTAACAAGCGTGGAAGCCGTCTTCGCCGTTTCCTGGGACTGGTTATCATTGCTGCAGCCGCCTATTGGGTTGCTTTTTATGTACTGCCAAACCGTCAGCATATTGATCCGGACTGGAATGGAGTGCAGCAGCCTATTTTCGTTAAAGGACAATTGACTGGTTATTCTGCCAGCGGCACCGGTGACGGCTTGCTTTTACCGCTTCCGCTTTTGCAGGAGTATGTTGACCCGGACATCCGTTATGAAGAAGCTACCAAGTCCGTTATCCTTTCTACAGATAATGATTTGCTATATATGCAGGAGGATACAACCGCGGCAAGCCTCAACAACGAGCCTGTTCAGCTCCGGCTTGCTCCTGAGGAACAGGACGGGGTGACCTATCTTCCGGCAGATTCCCTTGAGAACCTCTATGGTTTAGAAGTAGAGGAGGATAGCAGTACCAGCGCTGTTCTGCTGATGACTGCCGGTGAGAGCGTAAAGCTTGGCACAGTAAAAGGCGAGGAGGGCGGTCGTACAAAGGCATTGCGCAAGGGGCCGACCATTCATGCGCCGATTATTGCGGATATGCCGCCGGGTACAGTGGTACGGATCTGGCATTCAGCTACCGAGAACGAGGAATGGCTGTATGTGCAGATGAACAGCGGGTATACCGGATTTATCAAGGCCGAGGACATTACTGCTGACGGAGAAAAGACGGTGGAGCAGAGGGAGTACGTACCTACGCGTGCAGAACGCAGCTGGAAAGGGAAGGCTGTGAATCTGTTCTGGGAAGCCGTGTATGAGCGTAAGCCTAACCCGGCAAACTTCGGTGAGCTTCCGGGGGTTAACGTGGTTAGTCCGACGTGGTTCAGTATTGTTGATGTTGACGGGAATGTGCGAAGTAAGGCGGATAAAGCCTATGTAGAGTGGGCTCACAAGCAAGGCATGGAAGTATGGGCGCTGCTCAGTAACAGCTTTGATGCCGATCTTACCACTGAGGCGTTATCAAGCTATGAGAGACGGATGACGACGATAGTCCAGATGCTTGAATATGCTGATTTATATGATTTGGATGGTATTAATATTGATTTTGAGAATGTGTATACCAAGGATGGAGGCAATGTTACGCAGTTTATGCGGGAACTGAAGCCGATGGCCCAGGCCAAGAATCTGATTATTTCGATTGATGTTACCCCTAAGTCCAATAGTGAGATGTGGTCCTTATTTCTGGACCGTAAGGCTCTTGGTACAACAGCTGACTTTTTAATGGTCATGGCTTATGATGAACATTGGGCTTCCAGCCCTACAGCAGGTTCTGTCGCCTCGTTGCCGTGGGTTGAGAACTCAATCAGCCGGATCATTAAGGAGGACGAGGTGCCTGCCGAGAAGATAATCCTTGGTGTGCCTCTATATACGCGAATCTGGACAGAGACTACGGAAAAGGGTGAGATGAAGGTCAGCTCCAAAGCTGTCGGAATGAAGACTGTCCAGGAGCTTCTGGCAGAAAAGAAACTGACACCTTCCTTCGATAGTGAAGCAGGACAGAACTATGTCGAGTACAAAGAAGAAGGAAATCTCCAGAAAATCTGGATTGAAGACGAGGTTTCCCTAAAAGCGAGAGTTGAGCTAGCCAAGTCCTTCGGGCTCGGCGGAGTGGCCTCCTGGACGCGCAGCTTCGGAACGGTCGAGGCCTGGAAAGCACTGCAGGAAATAAACAAATAGCCGGCTTTGATCATAATAAAAACAAGGTGTTCCCGTATAGGGGGCACCTTGTTTTTATATTTTCAATCATTTTTCAGTGATTTTTCAGTGGGAGAGTAGATAATTAGAAGATAGAAGTGCATGAGGCTTGTCAGTGGGATTTGAGCTGTTGACTCTCAAGCTGCTCAGCTGTAATAGTTGCCTGTGCGGGATCGCGGGTGAGCAGAGTATGGCAGAACATGCAGCGGTCGGTTTTGCCCAGCATCTTGGTCAGTTTGTGACATTCAGGGCACTCCAGCTGAACTGCACTCGTTGAAAGCATGCCTGCCCAGAAGTAGATGGCCAAACTGGCCATCATGGAGATCAGACCGATAACCAGTCCGATTGCCGCTGCCACCTTACCTGCTGATCCCCAGAACACGATTCCTGCAGTCCCGGCAATCATAAGGCCCATTCCAAGCATGGTCAGCAGCAGTCCCCAGGTGCGGAAAGCATTGATTTTAGCCGATTTTATCTTCATGATTAGTGGCTCCTAACTAAATATAGTTCGGACGTTCAGAAGGAACTGACATGGATATGTAGAATATTAATATTTAAAGAGAATTATAACTGACGTGACGCAAAATCGCCAAATTTGATGGAGGGAAGCATGGAACTGTCCAATTTGACCCTGTTGAGTGGAGAAACGTTTGATGAAAGTGTCCTGGGCGCCGTAGCATTGCGGCAAAAAGGTAACGCTCCGTTTCAGAGCGCGCTGCTCCATGATTTTGATATGGTGGTACTGATGCTGCACGCGGAGCAGGAGAAAGAACGGATTTTGACCCATACGATTGCCGGAGAGAGACGGACACAGACAGTTCATGTTGGTTTGCCTGCGCTGGAACGGGCTGTTTTGGCAGGTGATAACAACGAATTACTGACCAGTCTTATAACAGGTGAAGTTATCTGGGACCCCAAAGGGATATTGGGTGAGATGAGGCGGGAGATTATCCGGTTTCAGGGGCCGCTTAAAGATCGCGTGCTGTTCATGGAATTTGCCCGGTTCCTGCATATGTATGTAAAATCCAAGCGCTATATCGAAGCCTGCTGTACGATGGATGCGTACAATTGTGTGCTTATGGCCTTGTATCACTGGGCTCGTATTGAAGTCAGTGAAGCAGGCTGCTTCCCGAATCCGGCGGTGTGGGAGCAAGTAAAGAGCCTTAATACCCCGGTCCATAAGCTGTATGAAGAACTTACAGTGAGTACCGAAACACTGGATCAAAGAATTGAGCTGATTCTGCTTGCCTGCGAATTTGCCCTTATGTCCAAGATGTCCGACTGTTGCGGGTTGCTGCTGAACATTCTCGGGAGCCGCAAAGAATCGTGGAGTATTAAGGAGTTATTACAGCATTCGGGTCTCAGTCCGCTTGGTGCAGAACTGCCGCTGGTACTGCGCAAGCTGGTATCCCGCTCACAGATAAGAGAGATCACAGCCTGGTCTAAAGATGCTTCTGAAGGACATACGGTCCGTTACACATTATAAATATAGCTGTACAGGTTAAGCTAAGGAGAGGAAATACGCTCTCTTTTTTTGTTTGTTTGTAATGTAAAAGCAGGCCTTTAACGCAGAAAAATAAAACGAAATATTTAGGGTTGACTCGGGTGTTAAATCTGTGATAAATTATAACTCGTCCCTCCGACACACCGTCAAGCTGAACAGCAGATGGTGATCAACGGAAAAAAGAAATTCAAAAAAAGATGTTGACAAAAATGAGGGCGACATGATATATTATAAAGGTCGCTGCTGACGAGAACATCGCAAGCGACGACGTGCTTGATCTTTGAAAACTGAACAACGAGTGAGTATCGGAAATCACTTCGGTGAGATCCAAAAGTAGAGAATGTAAATTCTCGTCAGATGTTTCAAAATGAGCAATCGCTCTTTTCGATAGTTTTCGGATGGTTATTTCCTCGGAGTAATTCGGGTGTGGTAACTACTCGGAAAAACCTTATTGGAGAGTTTGATCCTGGCTCAGGACGAACGCTGGCGGCGTGCCTAATACATGCAAGTCGAGCGGAGCTTATCCTTCGGGGTAAGCTTAGCGGCGGACGGGTGAGTAACACGTAGGCAACCTGCCCCTTAGTCTGGGATAACTACCGGAAACGGTAGCTAATACCGGATAATTTCTCTTTTCGCATGAGAAGAGAATGAAAGGCGGAGCAATCTGCTGGTAAGGGATGGGCCTGCGGCGCATTAGCTAGTTGGTGGGGTAACGGCTCACCAAGGCGACGATGCGTAGCCGACCTGAGAGGGTGAACGGCCACACTGGGACTGAGACACGGCCCAGACTCCTACGGGAGGCAGCAGTAGGGAATCTTCCGCAATGGGCGAAAGCCTGACGGAGCAACGCCGCGTGAGTGATGAAGGTTTTCGGATCGTAAAGCTCTGTTGCCAGGGAAGAACGTCCGGTAGAGTAACTGCTACCGGAGTGACGGTACCTGAGAAGAAAGCCCCGGCTAACTACGTGCCAGCAGCCGCGGTAATACGTAGGGGGCAAGCGTTGTCCGGAATTATTGGGCGTAAAGCGCGCGCAGGCGGCTATTTAAGTCTGGTGTTTAAACCTTGGGCTCAACCTGAGGTCGCACTGGAAACTGGGTGGCTTGAGTACAGAAGAGGAAAGTGGAATTCCACGTGTAGCGGTGAAATGCGTAGAGATGTGGAGGAACACCAGTGGCGAAGGCGACTTTCTGGGCTGTAACTGACGCTGAGGCGCGAAAGCGTGGGGAGCAAACAGGATTAGATACCCTGGTAGTCCACGCCGTAAACGATGAGT